>JACDCH010000136.1 GCA_013694495.1 Acidimicrobiia bacterium
GCGTAGACGAGGGCGGCCAGCACCGGCGCCCGGCGCGAGCCGGTGGGCCGCAGCAGCCGGGCTGCGCCGATCGGGCCGAGGAGGAGCGGGGCGACGACCAGCAGCTTGCGGAGCACCGCCATCGACCCGAGCAGCACCGTGCCGCCCACCCCGAGGAGCCCGTAGGCGGTGGGTTGGGGCGCCTCGCTGCCCAGGCCTGTGCGGCGCCATCCCGAGAGCCACTCCGCCAGCAACGGCCAGGGCCGGGTGGGCAGCTCGGGGAGGTCGACGAGCGCGGGGGGCGCGCCGATCAGGTAGTGGCGGGCGCCGAACAGCACGACGACGACCAGCAGGGCCCAGGCCACGACCGTGGTGCGCAGCGGGCCCTTCTTCAGCGAGCCGGCGAGGTCGGTGGCCGAGCGGGTGAGCGACCGGACGCGGTCGTCGTTGCCGCCGCCGATCTGGCCCCGAACGAAGGCGGCGAAGCGCGCCGACCCCCGGCTCTGGAGGCGGCGCACCTCGCTGTCGGGCACGGCCCGGAGGGTGGCGAGGCGACGCCGGGCGGCCCGGATGTCGTTGCGGTGCGAGCGGTTCCAGCGCCACGACCCGACGATGTCGCGAGCCAGCGAACGGCGGCCGGCCAGCATCGAGTACACGACCTCGGCCACGGCGAGCAGCGCGACCTGGGGCAGCACGCGGACGCGGTGCAGGGGGCCGTAGCAGACGAGCACCGAGCGCAACCGGTGCTGCAGGCGCAGCCGCCGGCGCACGGCCCCGGGGTACGGGCCCCGCTGGTCGAGGGCCTCCACGTGGCGCCCGACGGCGGCGGGCGCCACGAGCACCCGGGCCCCGGCCACCTGGGCGCGCCAGCAGAGGTCGAGGTCCTCGCCGACCATCTCGATGGCCGGATCGAAGCCGCCCAGCGACGCGAAGAGGTCGGCCCGCACGAGCGTGGCGCCGCCCGGGACGCAGAACACGTCGCGGACGGAGTCGTGCTGCTCCTGGTCGAGCTCGCCCCGTTCGACGGCGGGCACCTCGTGGCCGGACTTGTCGACCGACAGGCCGACCTGCAGGAGCCGGGTGGGGTCGTCCCACTGGACGAGCTTCGGACCGACGATGCCGGCGTTCGAGCGGTAGGCCTCCTCCACCAGCGTGCGGACCGCCTCCGGGGCGAGGGCGACGTCGTCATGGCAGAGCAGGTAGAAGTCGGCGCCCTCCACGACCCGGAGCACCTCGTTGGCGGCGACGCCGAACCCGGGGTTCGCGTCGAGGCGGCGCACAAAGGCCGACGGCAGAGAAGCCGCCACCCGGTTCGTGACGTCGGCCGAGGATCCGGCGTCGATCACGAGCACGGAGAACGAGGGGTAGTCCTGGGCGGCGAGGCCCTCGAGCGCCTCGGTGAACCACGGGCCCGGATCGTGGGCCACGACCACGGCGACGACCGGGGGGGCGACGACGTCGTCGGCGTCCTCGCCGTCGACCGGGCCTGCGGCCGGGTCTTCGAACCGCTCATCGAGCGACTCGTCGGGGTCGAGGAGGTCCACGGCGGCATCCACGCTAGTGACCGCCTCCCCGTCGGACGGGGACACGAGTGCTTGCAACAGTTAGCACTTTGCTGTATCTTGTACCGCATGCCGACGCCCAACGCCCCCTCGTCCGCCGCCGTCACCAAGGTCCTCAAGGACGCCGTCTACGTGTCGGTCGGCCTCGGCGTGATCGCCTTCCAGAAGGCGCAGGTGCAGCGCCAGGAGATCCGCAAGGCGCTCCAGGAGCAGCTCAGCGGGGCCCGCACCACCGTCGACGAGCGGGTCAAGCTGGTCGAGGAGCGCCTCGACGACATCGAGGCCCGGGTCGACTCGGTGCTCGACGAGCTCAGCGCCAAGCTGCCCGACGGCGCCGAGGCCGTCCTCACCCAGGCCCGTCAGGCCGCCAAGGAAGCCCGGGCCCAGGTCCGGTCGCTCGTCAACAACTGACCTCGCGTTCGGGCGACCGGCCGCCGGTCCGTCAGGGCATCGCGGCGTAGCCGCGAGCGATGTCCCAGCCGGGCCACGGCGTGGGCGCCACGCAGGGCACGGCGCCGGTCGGGACGGCCGAGCCGAAGCCGGAGACG
>JACDCH010000137.1 GCA_013694495.1 Acidimicrobiia bacterium
GGCTTCGCCCGGGGCGGTCGGGAACCCTTCATCTCAGGACCTGCGGACGGATTGCGGCCGAAGGCCGCGTCGCAGCCGCGTCGCGACGCGCCTGTCGACCGCCGGAGGCGCTGGGGGGCGGAGCCCCCAGGCATCGGCCGCAGGGCGACGAAGTCGGCCGAGGACCGCAACGACCGAGCGGAGCGAGGGCCACGAAACTCGCCGGAACGGAGCGGAGCGAGTGACGGCGAACAACTCAGGCGGGCGCCGGCGTGCGGGCGTACATCGCGGCCATGGCCGCGGTCGTCTCGGCCATGCGGTCGCGGAGCTCCGGCGGCTCGAGCACCTCGACGTTGGGGCCGAGGCGCAGGAGCTCGGTGGCGAGGTACTCGAGCTTCTCGGTGGGGATGGTGAGCTCGAGCCAGCCGTCGTGGTCGGCGCCGAGCGCCGCGGCCTGGTCCTCGACTGCCCGCGCCGCGCTCGGGTCGATGGCCCATCGCAGCTCTCGGACGCAGCTGGCCCGCACCCGGCAGCGCGCCTCTTCGACCCGCTTCGTGCGCTCGAAGGCGTCGGCCGAGTCGGCCCAGTGGTCGGCGAGCTGGAACCCCTCGGGGCGGTCGAAGCGCTCGTCGAGCACCTCGGCGGCGAGGATGCGGCTGGCCCGGTAGGTGCGCAGGTCGTCGCCGCAGCGGGCGACGAGGTACCACGTGCCGGCCTTGAGTACGAGCCCCAGCGGGTCGAGGGTGCGCTCGACCGTGCGGTCGTCGCGCCGGTAGCCGACCCGGACCTTGCGGTCGGCCCACAGCGCTTCGGCGACGATGGCGAGGTGGGGCGTCTCCTCCTGGCGGTGGAACCAGCCGGGCGCGTCGAGGTGGAAGCGCTCTCGCACCCGCGTGGCCCGGCCCCGCAGCTCGGGCGGGAGGGCGGCCAGCACCTTGAGCTGGGCGGCCGCCAGCACCGTGCCCAGCCCCAGCTCGGCGGCCGGGCCCGGGATGCCGGCCAGGAGGACGGCATCGGCCTCGTCGACGGTGAGGCCGGTGAGGCGCGTGCGGTAGCCGTCGACGAGGCGGGCGCCGCCATAGCGCCCCGTCTCGCTGTACACGGGCACGCCGGCGGTGGAGAGCGCGTCGAGGTCGCGGTAGATCGTGCGCACCGACACCTCGAGCTCACGGGCCAGCTCCGGAGCCGTCATGCGGCCCCGGGTCTGGAGCAGCAGCAGGATCTGGACGAGACGGCTGGCGCGCATGTGATCGAGGGTAGGCCCGAAGCTTGACATTGCGTGTCAGGCTTGGGCGCGCAGGCTTCCTGCATGCGCTCCTGGAAGGACTTCACCGCCGCCGCCCCCGAGACGGCCGCCATCTTCGACCGCCGGCTGGGCAAGACCGGGATGGCCCTCATGGCCACGATCCGCTCGGACGGCTTCCCCCGCATCAGCCCGCTCGAGCCGGCGGTGCTCGCCGACCGGCTCTACCTCGGGATGATGCCCGACTCGACGAAGTCGCTCGACCTCCGACGTGACGCGCGCTGCTGCCTGCACTCGGCCACCGAGGACAAGATGGTGGGCGACGGCGACGCCAAGCTCTGGGGGCGGGGCGTCGAGGTCGTGGCCGAGGCCGAGCGGCGCGAGTACGCCGCCGCGCTCGAGGCCCTCAACGGCGTCGACGTCGAGGCCATGGGTGGCTACGACCTGTGGATCCTCGACGTCACCGCCGCCGCCGGGCTGGTCGGTGAGGGCGACCACCTCCGCATCTCGGCCTGGCGCGACGGCGAGCCCGAGCGGATCATCGAGAAGCGCTGAGGCCGGTGGCCTCAGGCGTCGGAGGTAGAGCCGGAAGCCATCGGCCTCGGAGCCGAGAGCGGGAGCGGGTGCGGGTGCGGAACGCTCACCGCAGGAGCTCGGACCAGCGAGGGAAGAGGGCGTGGTGGCCCTCGCCTTCCCAGACCTCCACGGTGGCGTCGGCGAGGCGGGCGGCCAGCCAGCGGCCGACGGCGGGACCGCAGATCGAGTCGGCACTTCCGTGGACGAGACGGACGGGGCAGCGGGCGCCGACCAGGAGCTCGATCTCGGCCGGGGAGAACTGCACCTCGACGTCGCGCCGGAATCCTGCGTCGGTGTGGCGGTCGACGGCGGCGGCGAGCGAGGCGGCCAGCGCCTCGATGGCCCCGGGCACCGCCTCGAGGTCGCGCCGCGACCGCTTCGAGACCTGCTCCTCCACCGTCTCGAGGGCGAGCTCGAGCGACACCGGCGGGGTCGGCAGGAGCCACCGCGCCATCTCCTCGGCCACCGCCGCCGGCGTGCCCTCCCCCGCCAGCACCATGGCGGCGACGTCAGCCCGGCCGCCGGACGCGGCCACGACCTCGGGGTCGCCGTCGTCCTCCACGTCGAAGGCGGCCAGCGGGGCGACGCAGCCGAACGTCGTGACGCGGTCCACCCGCTCCGGTCCCAGCACGGCCGCCGCGGCGAGCGCCCACGGGCCCCCCGCCGACCAACCGAGCAGCCGTACCCGCCCGATATCGAGCTCGTCGAGGAACGCGCCGAGGTCGTCGGCGAAGGACCAGAGCGTGAGGTCGGCCGCCGGGTCGGAGGCGCCATAGCCGGGCCGGTCGAGCGCCAGCAGGCGGACGCCGGCCGCCGCGGCCACGCCGTCGTCAGGGTGCCGGGC
>JACDCH010000138.1 GCA_013694495.1 Acidimicrobiia bacterium
GGCCGGGCCCTCGGCGTGCAGCAGGCGGCGGGCGGGTTGGCCCGCGTGGCGGGGCCGTCGTTGGCCGGGATCCTGTACGACCGGGTGTCACCGGCGGCGCCGTACTACGTCGGCGCGGCGCTGGTCACGGGGGCCCTCTTGCTGCTGGCCCGAGGTTTTGGTCGCGACCCGGCGAGGGCATCTACGCTCAGGGTTACCGATCGGTAACTTCTTCCCCGAGGTGGGCCATGAGCGAGTTCAGCCTCAGCTTCAACGAGGACCAGGTACAGATCCAGAAGTGGGTCCACGACTTCGCCGAGAGCGTCGTGCGCCCGGCGGCCGAGGAGTGGGACGAGCGGGAGGAGTTCCCGTGGCCCATCGTCGAGGAGGCGGCCAAGATCGGCCTCTACTCCTTCGACTTCTTCGCGTCGGCGTCGCTCGCCGACTCGTCGGGCCTCACGCTGCCGATCGCCCTCGAGGAGCTCTTCTGGGGCGACGCCGGCATCGGCTTGTCGATCTTCGGCTCGGGCCTGGCCGCCGCCGGCATCGCCGGTAGCGGGTCGCCCGAGCAGGTCATCGAGTGGGTGCCGCAGTGCTTCGGCACGCCCGACAAGATCCAGCTCGGCGCCTTTTGCGTGTCCGAGCCCGACGCCGGCTCCGACGTGTCGTCGCTGCGCACGAACGCCGTCTACCAGGAGGCCACCGACGAGTGGGTCCTCAACGGCACGAAGGCGTGGATCACGAACGGCGGCATCGCCGACGTCCACGTCGTCGTCGCCACCGTCGACCCCGCCCTCCGGGGCCGGGGCCAGGCCAGCTTCGTGGTCCCGCCGGGCACGAAGGGCCTGTCGATGGGCCAGAAGTACAAGAAGCACGGCATCCGCGCCTCGCACACGTCCGAGGTCGTCCTCGACGACGTCCGCATCCCCGGCTCCTGCCTCCTCGGCGGCAAGGAGAAGCTCGACGCCAAGCTGGTCAAGGCCCGCGACCACCAGAGGACCGGCGAGAAGCAGCCGGCGATGGCGACGTTCGAGGCCACCCGCCCCGCCGTCGGCGCCATGGCCATCGGCATCGCCCGCGCCGCCTACGAGTACTCGCTCCAGTACGCCAAGGAGCGCAAGGCCTTCGGCAAGGCGATCATCGAGAACCAGGGCATCGCCTTCATGCTCGCCGACATGATCACCGAGATCGACGCCTCCCGGTTGCTCGTCCACCGGGCGGCGTGGCTCTCCCGCAACGGCGGCTACACCAACGCCGAAGGCAGCCAGTCGAAGCTCAAGGCCGGCCGCACCGCCGTCTGGGTCACCGAGCGCGCCATCCAGATCCTCGGCGGCTACGGCTACACCCGCGAGTACCCCGTCGAGCGCTGGCACCGCGACGCCAAGATCTACGACATCTTCGAGGGCACCGAGCAGATCCAGCAGCTCGTGATCGCTCGAGCGATATCGGGTCTTCGGATTGAGTAGTCTGACCTGGGCTTTTGCGGTTCTAGGCGAGGCGCCGGCTCCACTTGAGAGTCGGCGCCTCTGTCGTCCCATTGAGGTTGTACTAGTCGAGTACTAGTCTCGACCGGCGTGGCGACCGTGACAGAGCGCAAGCCGGGAGTGTGGTTGGCGAGGGCGTTCCTGCCGCCGTCGGCCGACGGACTCGGTCGCCAGGTGGCCAAGACGTTCTGGGGCGCCAAGAAGGCGGTGCGCGCCGAGGTGGCCGTCTGGGAGGCCGACCTGCGGGGTCGGCCGCCGGCGAGCATCGGGGCGACGATCACCGACCTGCTCACGATGTGGCAGGAGGCGCGGGCCGCGGAGTGGCAGCCCACGACCGTGCGCGACCACCGAAGCCGGTCGGCCCGCATCATCGACGACCTCGGCACCGTTCGCCTGGTCGACCTCGACCCGCTCCGTGTCGACGCCTGGATCCGCCAGCTCCGCCGCCGGGGCGTCGGAGCCGGCGCCATTCGGGGCCGGGTGTCGACGTTGAAGGCGGCGTGCGGGTGGGGCGTCTCGCGTCGCCTGCTGCGCTCGAACCCGGTGGCCGACGCGGCCCCTCGACTCGGGTCCGGCCGCCGCTCGGCCCGCCCCGAGCCCGAGCAGGTCGTCGCGTTGCTGCGAACCGCGGCTGCCGAGAGCGCCCG
>JACDCH010000154.1 GCA_013694495.1 Acidimicrobiia bacterium
CAGCGTGGGCACGGTCGGGGCCACGATGTTCCCTCAGACCGGGCGGACGGTCACGCCCCGCCCGGCCATGGCCGCCTTGGCGTCGGCGACGGTGTGCTCGCCGAAGTGGAAGATCGAGGCCGCCAGCACGGCGTCGGCCCGGCCCTCGAGCACCCCGTCGGCCAGGTGGTCGAGGGTGCCGACCCCCCCGCTGGCGATGACCGGGACCCCGACGGCGTCGCTCACCGCCGCCGTCAGCTCCAGGTCGAAGCCGTCCCGGGTGCCGTCGCGGTCCATGGAGGTGAGGAGGATCTCGCCTGCGCCCAGCGCCACGACCTCCTCGGCCCACGACACCGCGTCGAGCCCGGTCGGCACCCGGCCGCCGTGCGTGAAGACCTCCCAGCCCGTCACCGGCGCCCGGCGGACGTCGATGGCGACGACGACGCACTGGTTGCCGAACTCGAGGGCGAGCTCCGAGATGAGCTCGGGGCGGGCCACGGCGCTCGTGTTGATCGAGACCTTGTCGGCCCCGGCCCGGAGCAGGCGGCGGGCGTCGGCGACCGAACGGATGCCGCCGCCGACGGTGAGCGGGATGAAGACCTGCTCGGCGGTGTGGGTGACGACGTCGATGATGGTGTCGCGGGCGTCGGACGACGCGGTGATGTCGAGGAACACGAGCTCGTCGGCGCCCTCCGCGTCGTAGCGGGCGGCGAGCTCGACGGGGTCGCCGGCGTCGCGCAGGCCGACGAAGTTGACGCCCTTGACGACGCGGCCGGCGTCGACGTCGAGGCACGGGATCACACGGGCGACGCGCATGCGGCGAGGGCCTCCTCCACGGTGAAGGCGCCCTCGTAGAGCGCCCGGCCGACGATGACGGCAGGGACGTCGAGCTCCCGCAACGCCGCGAGGTGCTCGACGATGCCGACGCCGCCGCTCGCCACGAGCCGGGTCGCGAACGGGCCGGCGAGGAGCTCGCGGTAGAGCGCCAGGTCCGGTCCCTCGCCGGTGCCGTCGACCGCGATCTGGGTGACGACCAAGGCGTCGACCGGGCGGTCCTCGTAGCGGGCCAGCACCGTCGCCAGGTCGCCCGCCTCCTCGGTCCAACCGCGCATCGCAACCTCCCGGCCCCGCACGTCGAGCCCGAGGGCGATGTCGAGTCCGGGCGCGGCGGCGGCCACGGCGTCGATGAGATCAGGCTCCACGACCGCGGCGGTGCCCAGGACGACCCGGCGGACACCCGCGCCGGCCAGGGCGAGCGCGTCGTCGATGCTCCGCACGCCGCCCCCGGTCTGCGTGAGCACGCCCCGGCCGGCGAGGGCGGACGTCACCGCGGCGATCACCGGACGGTTCAGCGGAGCGCCCGACAGCGCCGCGTCGAGGTCGACGACGTGCACCCAGCGAGCCCCGGCGGCGGCGAAGGCGAGCGCCTGGGCCACCGGGTCGTCGCCGTACACGGTCTCCTCGGCGTAGTCGCCCTGGCGGAGCCGGACGCAGCGGCCGTCGCGGAGGTCGATAGCGGGGAGGAGCTCCATGCCGCGCCTCAGCCGGCCAGTCCGGCGACGAAGTTGCGGAGCAGCTGCAGACCGTTGACTCCGGACTTCTCGGGGTGGAACTGGGCCGCGACGACGTTGGCCTGCTTGACGAGGGCCGCCACCTCGCCGCCGTAGTCGCAGGTGGCCACCACCTGGGCGCCGTCCTCGGGCGCGTAGCTGTGCACGAAGTACATCCACGGGTCCTCGCCCATGCCCTCGAGGAGGGCATGGGGACGCCGGGCGTGCAGCCGGTTCCACTGCATCTGCGGGCGCTTGACGCCGTCGGGCAGGAGCCGCACGGTGCCGGGCAGCACGCCGAGGCCGGCGACGCCGGGGCTCTCCTCGCTGGCCTCGAACAGCATCTGCATCCCGATGCAGATGCCGAGGAACGGGCGCCCCGAAGCGGCGGCGTCCTTGGCGACGGGTTCGAGACCGGCGGCCCGCAGGGCCTCCATGCAGCGCCCGAACGCGCCGACGCCGGGCAGCACCACGCCGGCGGCGGCCCCTATCACCTCCGGGTCGGCCGTGAGGCGGGCGTCGGCGCCCACCCGCTCCAGCGCCTTCGTGGCCGAGCGCAGGTTGCCGATGCCGTAGTCGAGCACGGCGACGAGCGGTCGGTCGGTGGCGGACATGCGGCGCGGGATCCTACGGAAGGGTGCCCGGCCGCTCCCGAACCGGTTCCCGGCGCGGCACACTGGCCGGCCCGATGGCCGAGTTCGAACGCCTACAGCTCGACGACACGTCATGGGTCGACGTCGCTCGCGGCTGGCTGGGCGATCTCGGCGTCGACCTCGACGCCGCCCTGGCCGACGTGCTGGCCAACACCCGCTGGCAGGGCAGCCGGCTGTACAAGTACGACCACTGGGTCGAGGAGAACCGTCTGGGCGCGATGTGGCGGCCGGGGGAGCCGGTGCCCCACCCCGCGCTGCTCGACGCCCACCGGGCGCTCCAGCACCGCTACAACGTTCGCTTCGAGGGCTTCGCCATCCTCCAGTACCGCAACGAGCGCGACGGCCAGGCCTTCCACCGCGATCGCGACATGCGGTGGTGCGAGGACACGCTGATCGGCATCCTCACGCTCGGGGCGACCCGCCCGTGGCTGCTGCGGCCCCGGGCCCACCGCAACGACCACGCGCTCGAGAACAAGGGGGCCACGCACGACCTGGCGCCGGCGGCCGGCGACCTGTTCGTGCTGGGTGGCCGCTGCCAGGCGGACTGGGAGCACTCCGTGCCGCCGATCCACCGGCGCACCGACGTGCGGCTGTCGGCCCAGTGGCGATGGACGTCCAAGGCCGGTCGACCGGAGGTGGGCGCGTCGTACCGCGCCCCCCAGCACTACTCCCGCGGCCGGTGACGGTCCTCGTCGACGCGGCGGTGTGGCCGTGGCGGGGCCGGCGCTGGGCCCACCTCGTGAGTGACGAGTCGGCCGAGGAGCTGCGCCGGTTCGGCGCGGCGATGGACCTCGACCCCCGCCTCTACCAGGGCGACCACTACGACATCACGGCCGAGATGCGCGACGAGGCCATCGCCCGGGGCGCCGTCGCAATCGAGAGCCGCGAGCTCGTCCGCCGGCTCCGGGCCTCGGGCCTGCGCCTCACGCCCGAGCAGCGCCGAGCCCGGTCGCTCCTCGGCGTGGCAGTGCGGGCGACCCACCTGTGGTTCGAGACGAACAGCGGCTGGGCGCCGCCCGACGACGACACGCTGGCCGAGTGGCTCGCCGACGGCGTGTGCCGCTGCCCCGACGAGTGCCTGGTGGGGCCGGCGTCGGTGTGCCAGCACGGGCTCGCCGGCTGGGACGTCATCCTCGCCGCGCTGCGCCCCTGACCGGTCAGCGCAGGGCGACGAGCTCGGCCGCGAGGTTGCGCCGGGCGGCGGTGTCGCACATCGAGTGGGCCCGGTCGGTGAGGTACAGCCGGGGGCGAGAGAGGAAGGCGTCGAGCACGGCCAGCCGGCCCCGGCGCCAGGCGTCGTCGTCGACATGGGCGTACTCGGCCCGGACGTCGGTCGCGTAGCGGGCGTAGCGGTCGGGCGGGGCGCTGAAGATGGTGAGGTCGGCATCGGCCAGCACGGCGCCGTTGACGTCCCCCGGCTCGACGGCGTGGTCGGCGGTCAGCTCGACGAGGCGCGCCACCTCGGCCACCCGGCCGGCGTCGACGCCGAGCTCGGTCAGCGCCTCCGCCGCCAGCTCCGCGCTGGCTGACTCGTTCCACCCGCCGAACGCCGTCGGGTCGTACACCGTGTCGTGGAACCACACCGCCAGCTCGACGGCCACGGGGTCGGCGGCGAGGTCGGCGAGGCCGTCGAACGCGGCCAGCACCTCCCGGAGGTGCTCGACGGTGTGGTAGCGCCGGTGGGGCTCCTCGTAGCGGTTCACGATGCCGGCCCCGGCCGAGGCGCTGCCGATCAGCCGCCCGAACCGCGCCGCCAGGGTGCGGGTCAGAGGACGCCCTTCGTGCTGGGCACGGCGTCGCCGTCGACCCGCACCGCGGCGCGCAGGCAGCGGGCGACGCCCTTGAACGCCGCCTCGACCGTGTGGTGGGTGTTGTCCCCGGCCCGCTTGCGGACGTGGAGGGTGATGCCGGCGGCGACGGCGAACGACTGCCAGAAGTGGCCGGCCATCTCCGGGTTGAAGGGGGGGTCGCCGAGGGGCAGGACCTCGCCGAACGGCACCTCCCAGACGACGAACGGCCGGCCGGAGAGGTCGAGGGCCACCTCGACGAGCGCCTCGTCGAGCGGGAAGAGGCCGGACGCGAAGCGGGCCACGCCGGCCTTGTCGCCCAGCGCCGCGCGGAACGCCTCGCCCAGGATGATGCCCGTGTCCTCCACCGTGTGGTGGCCGTCGACGTGGAGGTCGCCCGTGGCGTCGACCCGCAGGTCGAAGCCGCCGTGCCGGCCGAGCTGGTCGAGCATGTGGTCGAAGAAGGGCAGGCCGGTCGTGCAGTCGACGACGCCTTCGACGCCGTCGAGGTCGATGGCCACCGAGATCGCCGTCTCCTTGGTGGTCCGCTGGCGGGACGCGCTGCGACCGGCGGGGCTGCTCATGCGAGGACCTCTTTCAGGGCAGCGAGGAAGGCGTCGTCCTCGGTCGGGGTGCCGATGGTGACGCGCAGGCAGCCCTCGAGCCGGGGCCACGACGTGCAGTCCCGCACGAGGACCGACCGGTCGAGCAGCCCCTGCCACACCGCCGGGCCGTCGTGCTCCCGCGGCCGGAACAGCACGAAGTTGGCGCCCGACGGGAACACGTCGACGGCAACGTCGGCCAGGGCGGCCACGAGCCGGCCCCGCTCCTCGACCAGCGCCGCCACCCTCGCCCGCATGTCGTCCTCGAAGTCGAGGGCGACCTCGCCGGCCGCCTGCTTGACGGCGTCGAGGTGGTAGGGCAGCACGACCTTTTCGAGGGCGGCGACGATCTCGGGCGGCGCCACGCAGTAGCCGAGCCGGGCCGCAGCCATCGACCACGTCTTCGAGAACGTGCGCACCACCACGAGCGGGACCCCGGGTGCGACGTCGGCCACCGCCGAGCGGGGCGCGAACTGGCCGTAGGCCTCGTCGACCACCAGCAGGCCGGGCGCGTCGCGGAGGACGGCCGCCAGCACCTCGGGCGGGTCGATGGTGCCCGTGGGGTTGTTCGGCGAGCACAGGAAGGTGATCGACGGCGAGGACTCGGCCAGCACCCTGCGCACCTCGTCGAGGTCGATGGTGAAGTCCTCGCGACGCTCGCCGACGGCGACCTCGGTGCCGGTCAGGCGGGCGATGTGCGAGTGCAGCGCGTAGGTGGGCTCGAACACGGCGACCGTGCGGCCCGCGCCGCCATAGGCGAGGCACAGGGTCTGCAGCACCTCGTTCGACCCGTTGGCCGCGAAGACCGAGGCCGGATCGACGCCGTGGTGCTCGGCGAGCCGCTCCCGCAGCCGGCGGGCACCCCGGTCGGGGTAGCGGTTCCAGTCGACGGCGGCCACCCGGTCTCGTACCGCGTCGGCGAACCCGGCCGGCGGCGGCACGGGTGCCTCGTTCGCGTTGAGCCGGACGGCGACGTCGACCTGGGGCGAGTGGTAGCCGTCCATCAGCGCGACATCGGCCCGGGGCTGGATCACCGGGGCACCTCGCGCTGGCGGACCCTGATGGACTCGGCGTGGGCGGCCAGGCCCTCGGACTCGGCCAGGGCGACGACGTGCGGGGCGGCCGCGGCGAAGCCGGCCTCGGACACGGTGACGACGTGGACGGCCTTGGAGAAGTCGTCGGGCGTGAGCGCCCCGGCGAAGCGGGCCGACCCGAAGGTGGGCAGCACGTGGGACGGCCCGGCGTAGTAGTCGCCGATCGAGGCCGGCGAGAGCGGCCCGCAGAACACGGCGCCCGCGTGACGCACGCCGTCGACCAGGGCATCGGGATCGGCGCACAGGAGCTCGAGGTGCTCGGGGGCGATGGCGTTGGCCACGGCGATCGCAGCGGCGGGCGAGTCGACCAGCACCGTGGTGCCCGTCTTGTCGAGCGTGGCTTCGATCTCGGCCCGCCGAGGGCTGTCGGCGGCCAGCCGGGCCACCTCGGCCTCCACCCGTTCGGCGACCGCCTCGTCCCACGTCACGAGCCAGGCCAGGCCGTCGGGCCCGTGCTCGGCCTGCACGACGACGTCGACTGCGGCGAAGGCGGCGGGCACCGTGTCGTCGGCCACGACCACGACCTCGGACGGGCCGGCGAAGGCGGACGGGACGCCGACGAGGCCCTCCCCCGCCACCTCGCGCTTGGCCACGGCCACGTAGACGTTCCCGGGACCGACGATCACGTCGACTGCCGGCACCGACTCGGTGCCGTAGGCGAGGGCGCCGATGGCCTGGGCGCCGCCGATCGGGTGCACGGCGTCGGCGCCGGCGATGGCGGCGGCGGCGAGCACGACGTCGGGCACGCGGCCGTCGGGCCCGGGCGGGACGCACACCGCGACGTGGGGGACGCCGGCGACCTTGGCCGGGATGACGGTCATCAGCACGGTCGACGGGTACACGGCCCGGCCGCCGGGGACGTAGCAACCGGCCCGGTCGACGGGTCGGCGCAGCGTGCGGGTGCGGATGCCACCGGCCTCGTGGTCGAGGTCGCCCGTGCGCTCGGCCTGCTGGAAGGCCCGTACCGATGTGGCGGCCGCCTCGAGCGCCGACCGCACGTCGGGGTCGATGCGATCCAGGGCGGCGGCCCACTCGACCGGCGGCACCGACAGCGACGGGAGGCTGACGTGGTCGAACCGCTCGGTGCAGGCCAGCACCGCGGCGTCGCCGCCGGCGCGCACCTCGGCGAGGAT
>JACDCH010000216.1 GCA_013694495.1 Acidimicrobiia bacterium
GATCTCGGCCAGGCGGCCCTGCGCCTCGCTGTTGCGGGCCGCGGCCTCGATCTCCATCATCCGGGACTCGACCGAGCTCTCGGTGAGCTCGGACATGCCCTTCGCCTTGGCGTAACGGGCCTCGATCTTGTCGCGGACCTCGTTGAGGGTCGGCACGTCCTCGCCGACGGTCTCCGACAGGGAGGCCATCGCCTTGTTCATCGACTCCTGCATCTTGGCCTGGTCGAGCTGGCCGAGGAGGCGCTGGCGCTCGCTGAGCTTCTTCTGCAGGGCGGCCGAGTTCTGCTGGACGGCGGCCTTGGCCTGGTCGCTGGCCTGGGTCGACTGGAGGTGCAGCTGCTTGAGCTCCTCGACCTCGCCCTCGAGCTGGATCAGCCGGTTGGCGAACGCCTCGGCCGCCGACGTGTACTCGGCGACCTTCCCCGTGTCGCCCTTCCTCGTGGCCTCGTCGGCCATGAGGACCGCCTGCCGGGCGTTGGCGTTGACCTTCTCGAGCTCTTCCATCGAGCGGTTGAGCCGCAGCTCGGTCTGCTTCTGGTTGGCGATGACGTTGGCCGCCTGCTCCTTGAGCCGGCGGTGGGTGTCCTGGGCCTCGGCGATCGCCTGCTCGAGCTGGATCTTGGGATCGGCCCGCTCGTTGAAGGACGAGTTCGTCTTCGCCGTGAGGTACTTCCAGAACCTGCGGAGCGCCTTGAACATGGGGCGGACACTAACGGCCCGGCTGTGGGTCGCGTTCTCGGCGCCGGCGCCGCAGGAGCTGGGCGGCCTCCGGGACGCCGGTGACCGACGTGACCAGTAGGTAGGCAAGCCCCGCCGGCACCAGCACGATCACCGCCGCGAGCAGCGGGCCGGCGTCGGCGGCCACGGACCAGCGCAACGCGAGGGCCACGACCCCGGCCAGCGTCGCCGCCCCGAGCACTCGGAACCGGTGGGTGCCGCCGAGAAGAACCGCCCCGACCCGGCGGCGCACCGCCCGGCGCAGGAGGGCGAGCTCCAACCAGGCGCCGACCGACGACGCCACCGTGAGGCCCACCGCGCCGAGCCGCAACGGTGCCGCCTCGTCGATCCGGACCGACTCGGGCAGCGCCGTCAGCGGCGCCGGCAGCTCGCCGTCGACGACGATCTCCGACGTGCCTGGCTGCAGCACCAGGCGGTCGCCCTGGAACATCAGCAGCGCACCGAGCACCGCGGCGACGGCGACCCGCAGGGCGGCGACCCGTGCCGGCGTCCGGCTGTCGCCCAGCCCGTAGAGCGCGTTCTGGAGCAGGCGTGACGCGGTGGTGGCGAGCAGGGCGACGCTCGACCCGGCGAGGACGAACCAGACGAGGCGGGCGTCGTCAGCGGTGAAGTCGCCCCGCTGGAGGAGGGCGGCGGCGATGACGCTCCCGGCGGCCAGGTAGAGGGCCTGCACGGGGGCGACGAAGAACGCGATCCGCCCCAGGCCGACGTCGAGCCGACGGCGGACCTCGACGGCGCCGTCGGCGCCGAGCCGGGCCAGCTCGGGCAGCTCGGCGGCGGCCACGCTCATGCCGAAGAGGCTGATCGGCAGCAGGTAGAGGACCTGGGCGTAGGTGAACGCCGACACCGCGCCCACGGCGAGCAGCGAGGCGAGGAACAGGTCGACGTAGCCGACGAGCTGCACCACGCCGCGCCCGAGCAGGACCGGGACGAAGCGCCGGCCGACCTCGCGGACGCCGGCGCCGGTCCGGTCGAGCGAGGGCCGGATGCCCCGGCCGACCCGGATCACCGACGGCAGCTGCACCACCAGCTGGAGCACACCGCCGACGGCCACGCCCCAGGCCAGGCCCGTGGCGATCGACCGGTCGGTGGCGCCGCGGATCCCGAGGAACACGACGACCGCGATCTGGGCCGCGTTCCAAAGGACCGGGGCGACGTAGGCGAGGAAGAACCGGCGGTGGCTGTTGAGGACGCCGAGGCACCACGCCGACAGCACGAGGAACGCGATCCCCGGCGTCATGATCCGCACGAGGTCGACGGTGAGCTCGAGACGCTCGCCCTCGAAGCCGGGCGTCAGGGCGATGGTGATGGGCCGGGCGAAGACGACGCCGATCAGCGCGATGACGCCGGCGGCGGCCGCCAGCAGGCCGGCGACGGCGCCTGCCACCCGGCCCGCCTCCGCTTCGTCCTCGTCGAGGAGGCGGGCGTAGACCGGGATGAACGACGCCGACAGGACGCCCTCGCCCAGGAGGTTCTGCAACAGGTTCGGGATTCGCAGCGCGGCCTTGAACGCGTCGGCCGCCGCGCCGACGCCGAGGTAGCCACCGATGGCGATCTCGCGGACGAGGCCGGCGAGGCGCGAGAGCAGGATGCCGCCGGCCACGAAGGCCGCGCCCGACCGGCTGCGGGCGCCCCGCTGACCGGTGCCGCCGTGGGGAGGACCGCCTGCACCGTCCTCAGCCGCTCGTGCGAGGCGGACGGCCGGGATCTCGCCGGTGGTGGAGGCGTCAGCGCCGACGTCGACCGACGGCGCGGCCGCCGCCGCTTCGTCCGCCGCCTCCCGGGCCACCCGACCGGCCAGGACGTGCGGGTTGTGGCCGGCGAGGTGGGCGTAGCGGACCCCGTCGCCGGGCCGCCGCCGCGCCCCGCTCACGCCATGCCCGGCGACGGGCGATCGACCTCCTCGAGCCCGAGGCGGAGCGCTTCGAGGTCGTGGACCAGCGCTTCGACGTCGTCGCCCAGCCCGGCCAGGTCGCCCACGTCGTCGGCCGCCACCGACAGCTCGACGACGCGCGCGACGGCTTCGTCGAGCCGGGCGTTGGTGAGCCGCAGGCGGTCGCGGGCCTCGGCGATCGAGGCGTCCATGCGGTTCGCGGCGGCGAGCTCGGCCTTCACCGACGCCATCGTCTGCTCGACCGACGACCCCGCCGACGCCGGATCGGCCGCCCGGGACTCCATCTCGGCCAGCTCCTGGGTGGCTTCCGTGGTGTCGATGCGGCGGCGGGCGGCGACGAGCGACTGCCCCTGGCGGGCGACCCGCCACGCCTCGTTCACGCCGAACGCCACCCGCTCGGCGATCTCGTCCATGCGGTCGCGCATCGGTCCCGGGCGAGCGTCGCTGATCGCCTCGCGGAAGCGGTTCTGGGCCTGGAGGGCGTCCTGGACGGCCCGGCGCCACGGCTCGTTGAGCGTGAACGGATCGATGCGGTCGGCGCGAGGGTCCTTGGGGACGGCGACGAGCACCCGGGCCCCCCACGCCGCGACACCCAGCACCGCCCCGATCGGCCCGATCGCCACGATCCCGATGGCGGCGCCGGCGCCGGCGAGGAGGATACCCAGCGGGGACGTCATGGCCCGGGCGACCGGCGGGGTGAAGAACCTGTCCCGGAAGCTCCGACGGGCCATCCCGCGACCCTACGGCACACAGCAGTAGCGCTCGGATGGGCAGGTCCGAGCAGCGTCGCGCTGGTGAACCGCCGAAGGCGCTGGGGGTCTGGGGGCGAAGCCCCCAGGCATCGGCCGCAGGGCGACGAAGTCGGCCGAGGACCGGAGCTGCCCGACGGAGTCGGGTCCCTCGAACTCGAGCGAACGGAGCGGAGCGAGTGAGCTCGAACCTAGAAGTTGGAGATGACGGCGGTGAGGACCTGGAGGATCGACGCCGGGTCGGTCGACTCGTAGCTGGCCGCCGAGCTCGAGGCGGCGATCCGGCTGAGCGAATCGGCGGCGGCGTCGGCGCTGTAGGCGATCGTGAACACCCGCACCGGCCGGCTCAGCTGCCCCTCCGCCCCCGATTCCAGGTTGGCGAGGAGCTCGTCGAGCTGCTGGCGGTCGTCGGACGTGTCGCCGTCGTCGTTCACGCCGTCCGTCAGGAGCACCACCGCGTTGATGCGGGTGGGATCGAAGCTCTCCAGGGCGGCGTCGTAGCTCGACTGGGTGACGCCGTACAGGGGCGTGCCGTACAGCGGCCGGAGATCGCGGATCCGGCTGCGGACCAGCTCGGCGTTGTCGCCGACCCGCCCGTAGCCGACGAGCTCCTCGAACTGGACGTCGCCTTCCGGGTCGGCGTCGCCGACCAGGCCGTCGCCGTCGATGTCGTTGCTGAACATGCGCAGCGCGATCTCGTCGTCCTCGGCGAACAGCTCGATCGCCTCGACCGCCGCCTGCTTGGCCAGGTCGAGCCGCGTCGGCCCGCTCGGGTTCGCGGCGTCGGCGGGATCGCCCATCGAGCCGGACACGTCGATGACGAGCATCACCCGCGCCCGCTTGCGCTGGGTCTCCCACCGGTCGAGCAGCTCGAGCATCACCTCGGGCCCGGGGACGTCGAGCAGGGTGGTGGGCTGGCTCGGGTCGACGCCGTTGGCGGCCACGATCGGCGCGCCGACGGCGACGTCGGGGTTGGCGGGCCGGAACCCGAACTCGAGCACGCGCTCCTGGTTCTCCGGGCGCCCGACGAACTCGACGAAGCGGCGGGCGCCCTCGGCCTCGTCCTCGTCGACCCAGTCGGCGGTGAGGACGAACAGCGGGTTGTCGGAGAAGAGCGTGCCCTCCTCGGGATAGATGGCCACCAGCGGCACCCGGGGCGGGCGGGGCTCCTCGCCGGGCTCGAGGATCCCGTCGGGGTTTCCCGCGTTGTAGTCGAGCACCGACTTCTCCTCGACGGCCACGGCGGAGACGTAGTTGAGGGCGTTGCCCCGCTGATCGGCGCGGTACAAGTTGTTGAGGAACGTCAGCGTCGTGTCGCCGTAGTGCACGACGGCGGACTCGACGTCGGTGGCGTACTGGATGACGCCGGCGTCGGCCAGGTCCTCGGCGGTGAGGTCGGTGGTCTTGCCGGTGGCGGCGTAGGTCTGGGCGATGAGCGCGGCGAGCCCCGAGGTGGAGAAGTTCGGGTTCGTCTTGCCCAAGCGGAACGGGCCGAACTCGGGGTGGCCGAAGTCGGCCCAGCCGGCCTGCGCCCGGGCCAGCTCGAGGATCTGGTCCCAGCCCACCGGGTTGGCCGGGTAGCCGAGAGCGGTGGCCATCGGCTCGGGCATGGCGATCACCAGCGGCGTCAGCATGAACCGCTCGAAGTCGTCGGGGACGAACGGTGTCTCGCCGCCCTCGGTGAGGCGGCGGTTGACCACCTGCCCCCACGTGCTGGCCGCCGGTGACCACAGCACGGGCAGCGGACCCTCGGCCGCCTCGTCCCAGCCGAGGTACAGCGCTCGCGCCGCGGCGCCCGACGACTTGCGGTGCGGCGCGATGAACCAGCACATGCCGCCGTCGCGCGCCTCGGGGCTGGCGTTGAACGTCTCGGCCAGGTCGGTGACGAGGTCGATCTTCTCGGGCGAGATGGCGGCGTCGACCACCGTGCAGTCGCCGGGGTCGCCACCGGCGCCTGCCGTCGTCTCGGTGGTGGGATCGGCCACCTCACCCCCGTCGCCCGACGAACAGCCGACAAGGCCGGCGACCAGCAGCAGGACGACGAGCCGTTTCACGAGGAGACCTCCTGGGCGAGGGCGAACATGAGCCCGGGCGACGGCAGGCCGGAGGACCCTTCGGTGCTGGGTGTCCATCCGGCCGACTCGAAGTTCGCAGCCAGGGTGGGTTCCGACGCGAGGAACTCGGCTGCCGGACCCACGATGACAACCGCCACGCTTGCGTCGCGGGACGTTTGGAACTCGGCCAGGCGGCCGTCCTCCCGACTTCCGGCAAGGCGCTGCGAGACATCCGCGTGCGTCGTGGCCAGGACGAAGGGGCCCGCTGGTCCGAGCACCAGCACCTCATCGAGCGGATCGGGCTCGTCGGTGGCGAGGTCGTCGAGCCAGTTGCGGAACTCAGGAAGTTCGAACTCGGCTGTCGCGAACGGCTCGCCGGGCCGCACGACGTCGTTCCACTCCGCAGCCGCCCATCCCAGCGCCAGCCGCCCGACTGCGGAGTCGGGCGAGGGAACGGCTGCGCGGCCCGGCCGGGCTTCGACGGCGCACGCCCAGTTCGGGTCGTCAGCGCAAGCCCCGTCGAGGAGACCGTTGCGCACCAGCATCACGAGCGGCGACGAGGCGAGGATGAGCCCGGGGTCACTGAAGAAAGCGTGGTTCGATTCGATGCCCGCCATCTCCGGCCACGGGTCGAACGTCACCCACGCATCGATCTCGGTCCCGCTGTCGATGGCGGCGACGGTGTCGGCCGGCTCCTCGACGCGGAGCTCGAAGATGCGTGCCATGCCCCTGCAGACGGTCTCGAGCTCGGGTACGCAGGCGACGACCGGGGCGGCCACGGCACCTGGCTCGTCCCCCGGTTCGGTCGCGACGTCCGCCGAATCATCGGCGAGGGCGGAGCGGAGCGCCAGCGCGCCGGCGACGAGCGCCACCGCGCCGAGCAGCGCCAAGACCCGCTTCATCGTCAGAGCAACGTAGCTCCCTGGCCGTGCGGTTCCGGTGCGCCCTCGGTTGGCGAGACCCCGGTCGGGGGGCCGAAGCTGACCCGCTCCATGGCCGCCGTCCTCGCCCTCCTCTCGGCCGTCGTCTACGGCGCCGGCGACTTCCTGGGCGGCCTGGCGGCGCGCCGGCTGCCGCCGCCGGCCGTCGTGCTTCGTTCGAATGCCATCGGGCTCGCGGGCCTGCTGGTGGTCGCCCCGCTGGTGGCGGCCGAGCACGTCGCGGGGCGCGACCTGACGTTCGGCGCGATCGGCGGCATCGCCGGCGGCGTCGGCGTGCTGCTGCTGTACCGGGGCCTCTCGACCGGGTCGATGAGCGTCGTCGCGCCCATCACCGGCGTGCTCTCGGCCGTCGTGCCCGTCGCCGCCGGCTTGCTGCAGGGTGAGCGCCCGTCGGCGGTCTCGTCGGTCGGCGCCTTCCTCGGGTTGGTCGCCGTCGCCCTCGTGTCGCGCGAGACGGCCGTCGACGACGTCCGCACCTCGCGCTCGTCGGTGCTCAACGCCGTCGCCGCCGGGTTCGGGTTCGGCCTCTTCTTCGTCGCCATCGCGGAGGCCGACGAGGCCGCTGGGCTCTGGCCGGTCGTGTCCGGCCGCGTCGCGTCGGTGTCGCTGTTCGCGATCGCGGGCCTCGTCGTCCGCCGGGCTCGCGTGGGCAGCCGGGCCGCCCGCGAGGGCACCACCCCAGCGCTCCTCGTCGGCTGCGGCCTCTTCGACGCCGGGGCCAACGCCCTCTTCCTGCTGGCCACCCACCGCGGTCTGCTCACGCTCGTCTCTGTGCTCGGCGCGCTCTACCCGGCCGCCACCGTCCTCCTCGCCCGGATCGTGCTCCACGAGCGGATGAACCGCATCCAGCTCTCCGGCGTCGCCCTGGCCGGCGTCGCCGTCGCCCTCGTCGCCGGCGGCTGAGCAGGCCCGCGCGCCCAAGCGGCGCCCGGCCCGCTCGGCGCGCTGCCCTCGCCCAGATGACGGGCGCAGCTACAGGGGCTCGCCGGGCACGAGGAAGTCGATCTCCTCGAGGGTGACGAGCTGCTCGTCGGTGGGGACCTCGACGCCCGCCAGACGGGTGGCCTGGCGGGCGACGGCGGCCTCGAAGAGGTTGCGCGCCGCCCGCCCGTTGCCGAAGCCGTGCTCGCGGGGGACGGCGTCGAACCACGCCTTGGCCCTCGCCTTCGCTTCGTCGGTGAGCTCGTAGCCGCCCTTCTTCACCAGCGTCTCGAGGATCGCCAACAGCTCCTCGCCCGAGTAGTCGGGGAAGTGGATCGTCTTCGGGAAGCGGCTGCGGAGGCCCGGGTTGGCCGCCACGAGCTCGGCCATCTCGTCGGGGTAGCCGGCCATGATCACGATCACCCGGTCGCGGCGGTCCTCGACGAGCTTGACGATCGTGTCGATCGCCTCCCGGCCGAAGTCGTTGTCGCCGCCGCGGATCAGGGAGTACGCCTCGTCGATGATGAGCGTCCCCTGGTCGGCCTCGTCGAAGACGGCGACGACCTTGGTCGCCGTCTGCCCGACGAAGCCGGCGACGAGCCCGGCGCGGTCGGTCTCGACCAGGTGCCCCTTGTCGAGCACGCCGAGCGAGCGGTGGATGCGCGCCAGCAGGCGGGCCACCGTGCTCTTGCCCGTGCCGGGGTTGCCGCTGAAGACGAGGTGCCGGCTCTGGTCGAGCACCGGAAGGTCGCGCTCGCGCCGCAGCTGCTGCACCCGCGTGAGGTCGGCGACGAGGCGCACCTCACGCTTCACGGTGGTGAGCCCGACCAGCGCGTCGAGCTCGGCGAGGAGGTCCTCGAGCGGCTCGGGCGGCTCCTGGGGCGGCGGCGGTTCGGTCGGCGGCTCGGCCGCGGGTTCGGCCGCCGGCGTGGGCGAGGACGCCGTGCCCTGCATGCGGGCCAGGAGCCGGCCCCGCCAGGCCTCGACGGCGGCGAGCTCGTCGACCGAGGTGTGCACGTCGATGGCAACGACGGCGAAGCCGATCTCGAGGGCGCCGTCGTAGTAGGTGCGGGCGTGCTTCGTGCCCTTCCTGGCGTCGAGGTCGGCGAGCAGCTCGAACATCGCCGAGGGTGCGTCGATGCTCAGCGCCAGCCGGTCGACGACCCCGCTCCGGCGGATGTCGGTCGGCGTCGCCCCGCCGATCTCGGAATCGAGGTGCGGGCCGAAGGCGGCCGCCAGCTCCCACAGCTCGTCGTCGGTCTGGCGGCCGTCAGCGGCGAGGAAGCCGCACGCGAGGTTGAACGCTTCGAGCACGACGTCGCGGCGCAGCTGGCGCGCCGTGGTCGGCGGCGGGGCGAGGCGCTCGAGCACCGGTGTGAGGGCATCGACGAACGACGTCGTCGCATCCTGCAGGCCAGCCATCAGCGAGGGTCGCGCCACATCTGCCACACCGTCGGCGCGCCCTTGCCGATGGTGAGCGGTCGCTGTACCCGGAACCCGTAGCGCTCGTAGTAGGGGATGTTCGACTCCTTCGACGACTCCAGGAACGCAGGGACCCCCTGCGAATCGCAGCGCTCGAGGGCGGGGGCCATGAGCGCAGCACCGATGCCCTTGCCCTGGTGGTCGGGGTCCGTACCCAGGACGGCCAGGTACCAGTGCGGCGCCTTCGGGTGCTCCTTCTCGACGATCTGCATGGCGCTCAACGCCCGCAGGCTCCGGCCCCGGCTGCCACGGAGGATGGGCCACGCCATCCGCAAGCCGTCGCGGACGGTGGTGCGCCACTGGTCCGGCGCAGCCCACAGCGCCGCCCCCTCACCGGCGGGCGTGGTCCACGCCGACGCCTGGCGGATGCGGATGCGGGCGTCGACGGCGAAGAACGGCGTGGCCCGCCGGGCCCGGGTGTCGACGTCGACATCGGGCAGCAGGAACTCGAACACGGGGTCGTCGCGGAACGCCCGGCCCAGCGCCCTGGCGATGGCGGGCACGTCGTCGGGGCCCGCCAGCTTCACATCGGTCGCCATCGGGGGAGAACCCTAGGCTCGGTCCTGTGCAGGGGACGATCGCTGAACTGGGACGTCGGGCCAAGGGTGCGAGCCGCGCGCTGGCGACCGCGTCGACGGCCACGAAGGACGCCGCCCTCCACGCCGCTGCCGCCCTGCTCGAGGCCGAGGCGGCCGCGATCCTGGCCGCCAACGCCGACGACGTCGCCCGGGCCGAGGCCGCCCGCACCTCCAGCACCGTGGTCGACCGCCTCCGCCTGACCGAGGCCCGCATCGCGGCGATGGCCAACGGGCTGCGCCAGGTCGCGTCGCTGCCGGACCCCGTCGGCGAGGTGACCGACGGCTGGACCCGGCCCAACGGCCTGCGGGTCGAACGGGTGCGCGTCCCCCTCGGCGTGGTGGCGATCATCTACGAGAACCGCCCGAACGTCACGTCCGACGCCTTCGGCCTGTGCCTGAAGTCGGGCAACGTCGCCTTCCTGCGCGGGTCCTCCGGGGCGATCAGCTCGAACATCGCCATCGCTGCCGCGCTGCGGAAGGGCCTCGTCGAGGCGGGCCTCCCGGACGACGCCCTCGTGCTCGTCGAGGACACGCGCCACGAGGCCGCGGCCGAGTTCATGCGCCTGCGCGACTGCATCGACGTGCTCATCCCGCGCGGCGGCCCGGCGCTCATCCGGTCCGTGCTCGACAACGCCACGGTGCCGTACGTCATCGACGGCGACGGCAACTGCCATGTCTACGTCGACGAGGCCGCCGACCTCGAGATGGCGGGGCGCATCGTCGTGAACGCCAAGACGCAGCGACCGTCGGTGTGCAACGCGGCGGAGACGCTGCTGGTGCACACGGCGGTGGCCGAGCGCTTCCTGCCGGCCGCCGCGACCCTCCTCCACGGTGTCGAGCTCCGGGCCGACGAGCGAGCCGCGTCGCTCCTGCCGGGCGCCGTCACCGCGACCGACGGCGACTGGGACACCGAGTTCCTCGACCTCGTCCTGGCCGTCAAGGTCGTCGGGTCCATCGACGAGGCCATCGACCACGTCGACCGGCACGGCTCGGGCCACAGCGAGGCCATCGTCACCAACGACGTCGTGGCCGCCGACCGCTGGGTGCGCGAGGTCGACGCGGCGGCGGTGCTCGTCAACGCGTCCACCCGCTTCGTCGACGGCGAGGAGCTCGGCTTCGGCGCCGAGATCGGCATCTCCACCCAGAAGCTCCACGCCCGGGGCCCGATGGGCCTGCGGGAACTGACGACCCGGAAATTCGTCATCCGGGGCGACGGCCACACGCGAGGCTGAGCCTTCGTGCTTGCTCCCGCTCCGCTCGCCTAGCGGCTCGCTTCGTCGGTCGCTACGCGTGCCCGACCAACCGGCGGGGGCGGGTGGCGCCGGTCCCGGTCGGGCGGCCGACCCGCCCTCATCGCTCATTCAGATCCGCTCTTGCCAACACTCCACGAGTCGCTCACATGACCGCTTCGACCGACGCCCGCACCGAACGGCGGCGCGCCTCCGTGCCCGCCGACCTGCGCTACCCGGGGGAGCTGCCGATCGTCGAGCGGCGCCAGGAGCTGCTCGACACGATCCGCGACCACCAGGTGGTCGTCGTGGCCGGCGAGACCGGATCCGGCAAGAGCACCCAGCTGCCCAAGCTATGCCTGGAGCTCGGTCGGGGCGTCGACGGCCTGATCGGCCACACGCAGCCCCGGCGCATCGCAGCCCGGGCGGTGGCCGAACGGGTGGCCGAGGAGCTCGGGAGCGACGTCGGCGAGCTGGTGGGCTACACGGTGCGGTTCACCGACCGGGTCGGCGACGGCACGCTCGTGAAGGTCATGACCGACGGCATCCTCCTGGCGGAGATCCGCCGGGACCGCACGCTGTCGGCCTACGACACGCTGATCATCGACGAGGCCCACGAGCGCAGCCTCAACATCGACTTCCTCCTCGGCTACCTGACGCAGCTGCTGCCCCGACGGCCGGACCTGAAGGTGATCATCACCTCCGCCACCATCGACACCGAGCGGTTCTCCCGGCACTTCGGCGGCGCCCCGGTGGTGCAGGTCTCCGGGCGGTCGTACCCGGTCGAGCAGCGCTACCGGCCGATCGGCGAGGACGACGACGACGACCGGGACCAGGTCCAGGCGATCATCGACGCCGTCGACGAGCTACGCCGCGAAGGCCCCGGCGACGTGCTCGTCTTCCTCTCGGGGGAGCGGGAGATCCGTGACACGGCCGACGCCCTGGAGCGGGCGTCGCTGCCCGACACGGAGGTGCTCGCCCTCTTCGCCCGGCTGTCCTCGGCCGAGCAGCACCGGGTGTTCCAGTCGCACCGCGGCCGGCGGGTGGTGCTGGCGACGAACGTGGCCGAGACGTCGCTCACGGTCCCGGGCATCCGCTACGTCGTCGATCCGGGCACCGCCCGCATCAGCCGCTTCAACCGGCGCACCAAGGTGCAGCGCCTGCCGATCGAGGCCGTCTCGCAGGCGTCGGCCAACCAGCGGGCGGGCCGCTGCGGCCGGGTCGCACCCGGCATCTGCATCCGCCTGTACAGCGAGGAGGACTTCGCCGCCCGCCCGGAGTTCACCGAGCCCGAGATCCTGCGCACGAACCTGGCGTCGGTCATCCTGCAGATGGCGGCGATCGGGCTCGGCGACGTCGCCCGCTTCCCGTTCGTCGAGCCGCCGGACGCCCGCAGCATCGCCGACGGCGTGGCGCTGCTCGAGGAGCTCGGCGCCCTCGTCCTCGACGAAGGACGCGAGCGCGGTCGCCGCTCCGAGCAGCTGCGCCTGACCCGCGTCGGCCAGCGGCTGGCCCAGCTCCCCGTCGACCCCCGGCTCGGGCGCATGGTGCTCGAAGCCGACGCCAACGGCTGCGTCCGCGAGGTGCTGGTGCTGGCCGCCGCCCTCGCCATCCAGGACCCCCGCGAACGGCCGACCGGCAAGGAGCAGGCGGCGGCCGAGGCCCACGCCCGCTTCGCCGACGCGAGCTCCGACTTCGTCGCCTACCTGAATCTGTGGGCCCACATCCAGCAGCAGCAGAAGGAGCTGTCGTCGAGCCAGTTCCGCAAGCTGTGCCGAACCGAGTTCCTCAACTACCTCCGAGTACGCGAGTGGCAGGACCTCCACAGCCAGCTGCGGCGGGTGGCGACCAACCAGGGGTTGCGGCTGAACGACGGCGCCGCCGGCGACGAGGCCGTCCACCAGTCGGTGCTCGCCGGGCTGCTGTCGCACGTCGGCCTGTACGACGCCACCAAGCAGGAGTACCAGGGCGCTCGCGGGGCGCGCTTCGCGGTGGCGCGGGGTTCGGCCCTCGGAAAGAAGCGCCCGCAGTGGGTGATGGCGGCCGAGCTGGTGGAGACGAACCGCCTGTGGGCCCGCACCGTCGCCCGCATCGAGCCGGCGTGGGCGGAGCGGGCCGGCGCCCACCTCACGAAGCGGACGTACGGCGAGCCGTGGTGGGACGAGCGGCGCGGCGCAGCGGTGACCGACGAGCGGGTCCACCTCTTCGGCCTGCCGGTCGTCGCGGCGCGCCGGGTGCCCTACAGCCGCGTCGACCCGGCGGTCGCCCGCGACCTGTTCCTGCAGCACGCGCTGGTGCTCGGCGAGTGGCAGGGCCGCCACGACTTCATCGACAGGAACGCGCGGCGGATCGAGGAGGTGGGCGCGCTGGAGGACCGGGTCCGGCGCCGGGACATCCTGGTGACCGACCAGGAGCTCCTCGACCTGTACGACGCCCGGGTCGGCCCCGACGTCACGTCGGCCCGTCACTTCGACCGGTGGTGGAAGCAGGAACGCACGCGCCGGCCCGACCTGCTCGACCTCGACGTGGCCGAGCTCGTCGACCCGGGCGCCGGCCCGATCGACCTCGCCGACTTCCCGGAGAGCTGGACCATCGGCGACGTCGAGCTGCGCCTGTCGTACCGGTTCGAGCCCGGCCACGTGCTCGACGGCGTCACGGTCGACGTCCCCATCGACGTGCTCGACCGCATCGACGGCGCGCCGCTCACCTGGCAGGTGCCCGGGCACCGTGAGGAGCTCGTCACCGCGCTGGTCCGGTCGTTGCCCAAGGTGTTGCGGCGCCACTTCGTGCCGGTGCCCGAGCACGTCGCCCGGGTGCTGTCCGGGGTGGGCCCGTCCGACGGGCCCCTCCCCGAGGTCCTCGCCCGTGAGCTGGCGCGGCTCGTCGGCGAGGGCGTGCCCGCCGATGCCTGGCAGCTCGACCAGATCCCGCCGCACCTCCTCGTGACCTACCGCGCCGTGGCCGACGACGGCCGCCCGCTGGCCTGGAGCAAGGACCTCGTCGCGCTGCGCACCAAGCTGCGGAGCCGGGCCCGGGTCGCGCTCAGCGAAGCCCTTCCCGGCCTCGAGCGGACCGGTCAGCGGACGTGGACCTTTGGCTCGATCGCCCGCGCCGTCGAGTCCCAGCGCGACGGCCGGACCGTCACGGCGCGCCCCGCCCTCGTGGACGAGAAGGACGCGGTCGGGCTCCGGCTGGTGGCCACGGCCGAGGAGCAGGAGCGGTTGATGCGGGCCGGCACGCGCCGGCTGCTGCTGCTCGGACTCGGTCCCGCCCGGCGGGCCCTCGAGAAGGGGCTCAGCAGCGAGACGAAGCTGGCGCTGGCCGGCTCGGGCTTCTCGACCGTCGCCGGCCTCCTGGACGACGTCGCCGCAGCCGTCGTCGACCACGAGCTCCAGCTCGCGGGGGGACCGGCGTGGGACGCCGACGCCTACGCCACCCTCGAGTCGGCGTTG
Source organism: Acidimicrobiia bacterium (assembly GCA_013694495.1). GTDB lineage: Bacteria > Actinomycetota > Acidimicrobiia > Acidimicrobiales > JACDCH01 > JACDCH01. The sequence continues at coordinate 14,039 of JACDCH010000216.1, forward strand.
AAGGCCGGGTTCGCGAAGCGCGCCGCAGCGGCGGCGCGAGCGGCGGGGCGGACGCTGCTCCTCGTGCGCGGCATCGAGGTCGACCTCGACCGGTTGTCGACCCCGGCGTTCCAGCCGTCGATCGACGACGCCTGGGCCCACCTGGCCCGCCTCGTCGGCCCCGGCTTCGTCACCCGGTCCGGCCTCGGCCGCCTCCCGGACGTCGACCGCTACGTGCAGGGCCTCCAGCGCCGCCTCGACAAGCTCCCCGAGGACCCGGCCCGCGACCGGCGGAACCTGGCCGTCGCCGTGGCCCTCGAGCAGGACTACGCCGAGGAGCGGGACCGGGACCGGGACGGCGCCGTGCGCTGGATGCTCGAGGAGCACCGCATCGCCCTCTTCGCCCAGCAGCTGGGCACGAAGGGTCCGGCCAGCGAGCAGAAGATCCGCCGGGCGATGGCCGCCCTCAGCTGACGGTCATTCCTCGTCCTCGCCGGACCAGCGCTCGTCCTCGTCCTTCCACTCCTCCTCGCGGGCGTCGCGGGTCTCGCGCCACGCCTCGGCGGCCGCCTTCGACGGATACGGACCGAGCGCGTCGTCGGCCGGGCCGCGCTCCTCGTCGGTGACCGCTCGTCCTTGCTTGAGGTCCCACCACCACCGTGGTTCGTCGGCTGCCATGCCCCCCACGATGCCCTGCAGAAAGATTGACCGCGCGGTCAAGTCGCCGCGTACGCTGCCCCGATGGCCGACAGCCTCCTGAACGCCCCGCCCCGGTTCGACTCCGTGCCTGAAGTGCGGGACGCCCTCAAGCGCGTGGAGTACCTCGCGGACGAGGGGATCGCCGGCATCGTCTACCTCGCCGACCGGCTCCAGAAGCCGGTCCTGGTCGAGGGCCCGGCCGGCACCGGCAAGACGCAGCTGGCCAAGTCGGTGGCGGAGATGACCGGCGCCCGGCTCATCCGCCTCCAGTGCTACGAGGGCCTCGACGAGGCCAAGGCGCTGTTCGAGTGGAACTACAAGAAGCAGCTGCTGCGCATCCAGGCCGAGCGCAACGAGGGCGGCACCTGGGAGGACATCCAGACCGACATCTTCGGCGAGGACTTCCTGCTCACCCGGCCCCTGCTCGAGGCCATCCGCTCGCCCGACCCGGTCGTGCTGCTCATCGACGAGGTCGACCGCGTCGAGGTCGAGACCGAGGCGCTCCTGCTCGAGATCCTCTCCGACTACCAGGTGTCGATCCCCGAGCTCGGCACCGTCACCGCCACGCAGATCCCGCTCGTGTTCCTCACGTCCAACAACACCCGTGAGCTGTCCGAGGCCCTCAAGCGCCGCTGCCTCTACCTCCACGTCGACTACCCGGACATGGAACGCGAGAAGGAGATCGTGCTCACCAAGGTGCCCGAGGTCACCGAGCACCTCGCCGACCAGGTGGCCCGCATCGTGCGGTCGATCCGCCAGCTCGAGCTGAAGAAGGCGCCGTCGGTCTCGGAGACCATCGACTGGACGCGCACGCTGCTGCTGCTCGGCATCGAGAACGTCGACGCCGCGACCGCGTCGGCCACCGCCAACATCCTCCTCAAGTACCAGAGCGACATCGCCAAGGCGCAGAAGGAGTTCGCCAACAACGGCACCGACGGCGCCGACCTGCCGGCCTGGAAGCGCAAGTAGGGCCGCCGCCCGAACGCCTGGCCATGACCGACGCTCCCACCACCGACGCCGACGAGGGTCCCACCCCGCCGGGGTTGGGCGAGCCCATCCTCGACCTGCTCGGCGGGTTCATCGGCGAGCTGCGCCAGGCGGGCATCCCGGTGAGCCTCACCGAGAACCTCGACGCCATGCGGGCGATCGAGCACATCCCGATCGAGGACCGCGAGACGTTCAAGTACGCGCTGGCCGCCACGATGGTGAAGAACAACTCCCACTGGCGGGCCTTCGAGACCGTCTTCGAGGTGTACTTCTCGCTGCGGGGCCGCCAGTACCGGCTCGGGCAGGAGGACGAGGCGGATGCGCTCAGCGACCTGGCCGAGGAGCTCGCCGTCGGGGCGGGGGGGATGGAGGCGCTCACCCCGGAGGAGCTGGCTGAGATGCTCTACCGCGCCCTCCTCAACGGCGACGACGCGGTCATGCGGGCGGTGGCCCGGGCGGCGGTGCTGCGCTTCGCCGGGATGGAGCCGGGGCGGCCCGTGGGCGGCACCTACTACCTGTACCGGACGCTGCGGAACCTCGACCTCGACGGGGTGGTCGAGCGGCTGATCGAGGCCGCCCGCCAGGAGGCCGGGGGCGAGCTGACCCCGCTGGAGGAGCGGCTCGAGCGCGACGAGATCGAGATCCACACCGACGCCGTGCGCAAGGAGGTCGAGGCCGAGATCCGCCGGCGGCTGGTGGCGGACCGAGGCGTCGACGCCATGGCCCGGACGCTGCGCAAGCCGCTGCCGGAGGACGTCGACTTCATGCACGCCAGCCGGGAGGAGATGGCCACGCTGCGGCGGGCGCTGCAACCCCTGACGCGGAAGCTGGCCGTGCGCCTGGCCCGCAAGCGCCGCCACGGGCGCAAGGGTGCGCTCGACTTCCGGGCCACGGTGCGCGCCTCGCTCAGCTACGGCGGCGTGCCCGCGGACCCGAAGTTCCGCTACCCCCGCCCCCACAAGCCCGAGATCTTCGTCGTGGCCGACATCTCCGGCTCGGTCGCCGCCTTCGCCCGCTTCACCCTGATGCTCGTCTACGCGATCAGCAACCAGTTCTCCCGGGTCCGGGCGTTCACCTTCATCG
>JACDCH010000227.1 GCA_013694495.1 Acidimicrobiia bacterium
GCTCCGGGCCGACCTGGCGACGGCCCTCACCGCCGTCGCCTCCCGCCGGGCCGGGACGGGCCGAGCGTGAGCCCCGCCGCCCGCCCGTTGCACGCCGCCGTACGGGCCTACCAGCGGGTTCGCCGCGATCGCCCGTCGCCCTGCCGCTACCTCCCGACGTGTTCCACGTATGCGCTCGAGGCGCTCGAGGCCCACGGCGCCGCCCGGGGGTCGTGGCTCGCCACCCGCCGCCTGTGTCGTTGCCATCCGTGGGGCGGCCACGGATGGGATCCCGTCCCCCCAGCCAAGGGTGCACTGAGATGAAGGGTTCCCGACCGCCCCGGGCGAAGCCCGCCGACGCGGTGACCCGGAATCGAATCGAGACACAGGAAGGGCCTGCGGGCAACACCTCGTCCGTCACCAATCCATCCGCGGGTCCTGAGATGACGGGTCACAGACCTCCCCGGCGCAGCCCCCAGTCGCCGGAACCCAGCATCGAACGGAGAAGCTGAGTTGTTCGATCTCCTCGCCACCGCGCTCTCGTGGTTCTACGCGCTCGTGCCGTCCTTCGGGGTGGCCATCATCCTCCTCACCGTCGCGATCCTGGTCGTGGTCACGCCGCTCACGCTGAAGGGGACGCGCTCGATGCTCGAGCTGCAGATCCACCAGCCGGAGCTCAAGCGGATCCAGAACCAGTACCGCGACGACCGCCAGAAGATGAACGAAGAACTGATGAAGTTCTATTCGGAGCACAAGATCAACCCGGTGGGCGGCTGCCTCCCGCTGCTGATCCAGGCTCCGGTCTTCATCATCCTCTACAACGTCATCCGGGGCCTGACGCAGCGCACCGACCTGCTCGGCTCCTTCCTCGAAGGCGGTGACGCCAGCCGGTCCGGGTTCTTCAACCCCAAGTACCTCGACCAGTCGAGCGAGCTCTACCGGGCCCTGCACAGCACGAACGAGATGATCTCCTGGGGCGTCGACCTCTCCCGGTCTGCCGTCCAGGCCATGGGCGACGGGCTCGGCACGGGGCTCCCCTACGTGCTGCTGATCCTGGGCGCCACGGCCACCAGCTACTACCAGCAGAAGCAGATCCAGGGCCGCAGCACCGCCCAGATCAACCCCCAGATGCAGATGATCACGCGGATCATGCCGCTGTTCATCACGTTCATCTCGCTGACCCTGCCGGCCGCCCTCGTCCTGTACTTCCTGGCCTCGGGCCTGTACCGGATCGGCCAGCAGGCGATCATCACCCGCCACGTCTACGGCCCCCATCGCGAGCGGCTCGAGGAGGCGCAGGCCAAGGGCGCCATCACCACCACCGGCAAGGAGTCCGACGCGCCGGCGCCGGGTGGGTTCCTGGGCCGGCTCCTGAGCCCCGGGGCCGCGGCTGCGCCGGCCGCCAACGGGCGCAACGGCAAGAACGACAGCGGGCCCGCTGGCAACGGCAAGGCGACGAGCGGCAAGTCTGCCGGCGCCGGTGCCGGCGACCGGGCCAAGGTCGGTGCGGGAGCCGGACCTGGTCCGGGCAAACCGAGCGGCCGCGTCACCCCTCCAGGGAGCCGCTCCGCGGCGTCCCGCAAGAAGAAGAAGCGGAAGTGACTGGTATGGAATGGGTCGAGATCACCGCCCCCACCGTGGAAGCCGCCCGTGACGGGGCGCTCGACCAGCTGGGGGTCGACGAGCAGGACGCCGAGATCGAGGTGCTCGAGGAGCCGCGCGCCGGTCTCTTCGGCCGCCTCCGGGGCCAGGCCCGGGTCCGGGCCCGGGTGAAGCCGCTCCAGGCCCGACCCAAGGTCGAGCGCCGGGACCGGCGGAGTCGGTCGAAGGTCGGCGACAAGCCGGCGGCCGAGACGACGACGCCGAGCGGCGACACGGTTGCGACGGCTGACGGTCCGAATGAGAGGGTCGAGGCGGCCGCTCCCGCCAGTGAAGCGGAACCCCGCAGCGCGCCCCGGCGCAGCCGCGGTGGGCGAGGAAGCAGTTCTCGCGACGGCTCGAACGGCGGCTCGCCGAGGAACGACACGACGAAGGGGAACGACATGCCCGATCTGAGCATCGACGAGCAGGCCGATGTGGTGGCCGAGTTCCTGACCGGGCTCGCTGGCGCCTTCGGGTTCGAGGGCACCTCGACCACGAACGAGCGCGTCGAGGAGGACACCATCGAGGTCCGGCTCGAGGGCGGAGACCTCGGTCTGCTGATCGGGCCCAAGGGCCAGACCCTGCAGCTCGTGCAGGAGCTCGCCCGCACGGCCGTGCAGCGCCGGGGCGGTGGCACGCAGGAAGGCCGGATCCGCATCGACGTCGCCGGCTACCGCCAGCGGCGACGCGAGGCGCTGGAGCGGTTCACCCGCCAGGTCGCGGCCGACGTCGTCTCCTCGGGCGCCCTGAAGGCCCTCGAGCCCATGAACCCCGCCGACCGCAAGGTCGTGCACGACACGGTCAACGACATCGAGGGCGTGCGCACGCTGTCGGAGGGCGAGGAGCCCCGGCGCCGGGTCGTGCTCCTGCCTGGGTGACGTCGCTGCTCGAGGTGCTCGAGGAAGCCCGCACACGCGGGTTCCTCGGGCCCGGGCCGATCGAGCGACACCTCGACCACACGAAGGCCTTCGTCGCCGCGCTCGACGGCCCGCCGTCGACCTACCTCGACCTGGGGAGCGGTGGGGGCGTGCCCGGGCTCGTGCTCGCCTCCTGGTGGGCGTGCCCGGCCGTGCTGATCGAGGCCCAGGCCAAGCGGGGCGCATTCCTGGAGGAGGCGGTCGAAGCGCTGGGCCTCGACGCCCAGATCGTCATCGCCCGGGCCGAGGATGCCGGTCGGTTGCCGGCGTGGCGCCGTCAGTTTCCCGTCGTGACCGCTCGGGCGTTCGGCCCGCCGCCCGTGACGGCCGAGTGCGCGGCGCCGTTCCTGCAGGTCAGCGGGGTGGTGCTGGTGGCGGAGCCGCCCGACGCGCCGGATTCCCGGTGGCCGGTCGGGGGCCTGAGCCGGCTCGGCCTCGCCGACGAAGGCGTGATCGCCGAGGGCGAGGCGCACGTCCGGCGGCTGCGCCTCGCCAGTGCACTCGACGAGCGCTACCCCAGGCGGGCGGGGGTGCCAGGGCGCAAACCGCTCTGGTGATGTTCCATGTGGAACGTGCTCGGCCGTGATCCGGGGGCGGAAGGTTCCACGTGGAACGAGCGTGCTTGCGGTTCGCGCGACGGCGAGGAAAGATGAGCGGACCGTGAGTGATCTCTCCCCCGAGGTCGTCGCCCGTGGCCGCGCCATCTTCGAACGGCTGCGGGGCGTACCGACCGACCAACCTTCGACCTCCCCGCCGACATCGACGCCCGAACCGGCAGCGCCGGGCGAGCCCGACGAGCGTCCGGCGACGCTGCCGCCGGCCGCCGTCGATCCGCCGCCCGCGCCGACGGTCGAGGAGGATCCCCCGCCGGCCCCCTCGATTGGAAACGACGACGCCGAGGAACCTGCAGCGGCCGCCGGACCCGCCCCCGCGACGCTGAAGCCGGCGGCACCGCCCGCAGCCGAGACCGACCAGGACGACGCGACGATCGATGCGCCGCTCGTCGAGAAGATCGCGCCGCCGCCGCTGACGATCGAGCCGGACGTGCGGACGCCCGTCCTGCCCGCTTCGCCGCCCGATGCGCAAGCACCGGTCGCGGACGCTGCGGTCCTGATGCCCAAGCTCGCGCCGCCGCCGCCCGCAGTCGCGCCGGCCGTCGAGGTGCCGGTTCCGGACGTCCTCCCGGCAGCCATCGAGGAGGCGCCGATCGCCGCGCTCGATTCCGTTGTTGACGAAACCGCGGCTGCTGCCATGGTGCCGGTGTTGGACGCCCCCGACCCGGTCGTGAGTGCCGCCGCGGCACCCGAAGTGGCGCCGATCCTCGTGACGTCGACCCGCGACGCCCGGCGGGAGACGCCGGCGGTCGAGCCATCGAAGTTCGTCCGTACCCTCCCCCGCTTCGTGGCGGTCGCCAACCAGAAGGGCGGCGTCGGAAAGACGACCACGACGGTCAACCTGTCGGCCTGCCTCGCCGACCTCGGCTACCGGGTGCTCGTCGTCGACCTCGACCCGCAGGGCAACGCATCGACGGGCCTGGGGATCAACATCCGCGACCTGAGCCACTCGATGTACGACGTGCTGCTCCACGACCTGCCCCTCGACGACTGCGTCGAAGCGACGTCGGTCCGGAACCTGTTCGTGGCCCCGGCCAACCTCGACCTCGCCGGCGCCGAGATCGAGCTCGTACCGGCCTTCAGCCGCGAGCTGAAGCTCCGCAGCGCCCTCGCCCAGGTGCGGGACGACTACGACTTCGTGCTCATCGACTGCCCGCCGTCGCTCGGGCTGCTGACGGTCAACAGCATGGCGGCGGCCACCGAGGTGCTCGTGCCCATCCAGTGCGAGTACTACGCCCTCGAGGGCCTGGGCCAGCTCTTGCGCAACGTCGGCCTCGTGCAGAAGAACCTGAACCCCGATCTCGAGGTCTCGGCCATCGTATGCGTGATGTACGACGCCCGCACGAAGCTCGCTGACCAGGTAGTCCAGGAGGTCCGGTCGCACTTCGGGGAGTCGGTGTGTCGGACGGTGATCCCCCGCACGGTGCGGCTCTCCGAGGCTCCTTCGTACGGCCAGCCCATCAGTGCGTTCGACCCGACCTCTCGCGGCGCGATCGCCTACCGGGAGCTCGCCAAGGAGGTCAGCGGTGGCCCAGCAACGACGTAGCGGGCTGGGCCGGGGGCTCTCCTCGCTCATTCCCGCCGAGCCGGTCGGACGGAGCGGCCCCGAGGCCTCGCCGGCGCACACCGGTCCGGTGCTGCTCGACGTCCCCGTCGGGTCGATCGTCCCGAACCCCCACCAGCCCCGCCGGGACTTCGACGAGGAGGCCCTGGCGTCGCTCACGGCGTCCGTGCGGGAGCTGGGCGTGCTCCAGCCCATCCTGGTCCGGCCGGGCGACGACGGGGCCTACGAGCTGATCGCGGGGGAGCGGCGCTGGCGAGCGGCGAAGCGGGCTGGCCTCGACTCCATCCCCGTGCTGCTCAAGACCCTCGACGACACCGCGTCGCTCGAGCAGGCGGTGGTCGAGAACCTCCACCGCGAGAACCTCAACCCGCTCGAGGAGGCGGCGGCGTACCAGCAGCTCATCGAGGAGTTCCACCTCACCCACGAGCAGGTGGCGACGCGCGTCGGCCGCAGCCGGGTCGCGGTCACGAACGCGCTGCGCCTTTTCCAGCTCCCGCCGGCGGTGCAGAAGCTGCTCGCCGACGGCCAGTTGAGCGCCGGCCACGCGAAAGCCCTGCTGGGGACGCCCGACCGGGCCTACCTCGAGCACCTCGCCCGGCGGAGCGTGGCCGAGAAGCTGACGGTCCGCGACGTCGAGGAGGCGGTCCGTCAACGTAACGAGCTGGGTTCGAGCAGCGAGCCGTCGGCCGATGGAGGTCCGGCACACGCCGCCCCCCGTTCGGCTGCCCGGCGAGGCCAGGACCCGGGGTTCCTCGAGCTCGAGAGCCTGCTCGCCCAGTTCCTCGAGACGCGCGTCGCCATCAGCGCCGGCGCCAGCCGCGGGAAGGTCGTCATCGCGTTCGCCGATCTCGAGGACCTCGAGCGCATCTATCGCCGTATCGCCACCGGTTCGATCTCGGAGTAGGCGCTCCCCAGACCTCACAGTCTGAACCGGAGCGTCGAGGGTTGAGCCACTCGACCTCCACTGCAACGTCCACAACCGGTGGACAACCCTGTGGACAAGCTTCGCTCCTGAGCGCCATCCGGGTCGGACCGCAGGTCACGGCCTCGGCGCAGTGCGCTGCCGCGCGAGTGAAACCGGCTGGTAGGCGGTTCCGCGCGCGCATCCGGACGAGAGGCCGCTCGACCTTCGGCCGCCGAGAGGTCAGACGGGTTGGTGGGTCCAGGCGGTGACGGCGGCGGCGATGGCGGTGGCGAAGATGGGGAGCTGGGCGACGACGGCCTTGGGGTCGCCCAGCTCGACCACGACGGCCGGCATCTTGGTGGCGCGGAGGACGGGCAGGCGCATGCCGTGGGGCTTCGCTGGCGGCTCGGGCGCGTGGGCGGCCAGGTGCTCGAGCACGAGGCCGGCCAGGCGGCGGCCGCCGATGGAGCTGAAGTCGTCGCGCTCGTAGAAGGCGCAGGTCACGCCGGGTTCCGGGCGCACCACGAGGCCGACGAACACGTCGGCGCCGAAGCCGTTGGCGGCGTCGGCCTGGGCGTCGCCGTCGGGCGCCTGGATGACCTCCACGACAGCCCCGGACGCCGTGAGGATGCGGCCCACGGCGG
>JACDCH010000241.1 GCA_013694495.1 Acidimicrobiia bacterium
ACCCAGACCGAGACGCAGCGGCTGCAGGCCCAGCTGCTGGAGATCGGCGACCGCCTCGATCCCACCGCCGCCGCGACCCGGCGGGCGGACGCCATGGAGGAAGCGGGCACGATCGGGTCGTTCGAAGAGGACTTCTTCCGCGACGACCCGGCGGCGACGCCGACCCTGAGCCGCCAGGCGAGGATCGATCTCATCAACGCCGACCAGCGCATCCGCAACGAGCTGCTGATCGCCCAGGAGGCCGACCGCGTGCTCGGCAACCTCGCCTACATCACGCCCCGCGAAGCGCGGGCCCGCAAGGTCACGCTGATCGCCAACCTCCAGCACATGCTCAACGGCGACGGCGGGACCGACCCGGACCTGGAGCCCGCCAGGGGAGATTTCCGCAACTCGCTGCAGCAGCGCATCGAGGCGCTGGCGCTGGAGGTCGACGGCACGAACGAAGACGGCACGCCCAAGGCCGCGACGCCGCCGGTCACCGGTCAGACGCCTCCGAGCGCGGGGACCACGCCCCCGGCCGCCGGCACGACCCCGCCGACCGCCGCGCCCACGATGGCAGCGCCCGCGTCCACCCCGGCTGCACCGGCGAGTGCCTCCGCCCCCGGCACGGCGGTGGCCACCACCGGGTCGCCCCTGATCGGGGGCCACCGGGCCGCCGCCCCCGCACCCGACGACCCAGACCACGCCGTCGACGCCCAGCAGTCCCGCGGGGCCTCCGGGCACTCCGACGTGCTCCACGCCCTCGACGACGACGACCTCGAAGAGCTCACCGACCTCCTCTTCCCCCGCCTCCGCACCCGCCTGCGCCAAGAGCTCATCGTCGACCGCGAGCGCGCCGGCCTGCTCACCGACTTCCGCTAGGAGACCGCCGTGGCCATCCAGGTCAGCTACCTCGAAAGCAAGCTCTACCCCTCGTGGGTGAAGACGAAGGCCGAGACCGTGCCCGTGTTCAAGGGCAACTGGAAGTTCCCGGCGATCCCGACCCGCCTGAAGAGCGGCCTGCTCGACCTTCCCCGCGGGGCGGGCGTCCCGGCCGACACGGGGCAGTCGTACACGGACTGGCCCCGCATCAAGCCGACGCCCAACATGCGGGGCGGGTTCATGCCCGAGGAGCGGGGCGCTCCGGTGCAGGCCGACAAGGGTGGCTACCAGGACTGGCCCCGCCTCACCGCCACGCCGAACGTCCGGGGCGGGTTCCTGCCGGAGCCGGCCGGCACGCCGGTCGAGTCGTTCAAGGGCAACTTCCAGTACCCGGCCCGGATCACGCCCGAGCTGGTGACGTCGACCCCGAGAGGCGTGAAGCCCGAGTCGATGCGGCCGGGCCCGAAGTCCCCTGACGGCTGGGCCGAGCTGAGCCAGATCTACTTCACGATCATCATCCAGGGGAAGCCGCTCGGTCGCTGGTCCAAGATCGACGGCTTGGGCGTGAAGCTCGAGCTCGCCGAGCACCGGACCGGCGACGGCGACAACTACCGCTGGTACGAGCCGACGTACACCACCTTTCCGAACATCAAGCTCACCCGGGCCAGCTCCAACAAGGGCTCGGCCGAGCTCCTGGCGTGGGTCACCCACACCCAGTTCCAGTGGAAGCGCGGGATGATCGCCACCATCGCGGCCTTGCCGCTGTGGAAGAACAGCTCGGCGGTGTGGTCCGTGAACCTGCAGGACGTCATGCCGGTCAACTGGACGGGTCCCTCGTTCTCGAGCGACGGCAAGGTGGCGACGGAGACGCTCGAGCTGGCCCACTCCGGGTTCATCGACCCGCACGGCGGCGCCGTGGCGGGCGTCGCCCCGATCCCCGTCGGCATGGCGATGACGGTCGACCGGGCGAAGTTCACCCCGCCGCCGCTGCCCGGACCGCGCACGCTCAAGTCGCTCGGCGACCTCGGCGGCTCCGGCAAGGGCGCTTACGGGATCGAGGCCTGATGCCCGCGGTTGCGCCCATCCCCGACCGGTCGCGCCTGGCGATCACCAACCGCTTCCTCGTGGTCCTCGACGGCATCAACATCGGCGGGTGGTCGAAGTGCGACGGCCTCACCGTCAACCTGACGCTGATGAACTACACGCCCCTCGGGACCAACACCTACATGCCGATCCTCCCCGACCGGGTCACCTACGACAAGATCACCCTCAGCCGCGCCGTGAACGACATCGACTCGAAGACGCTCCTGGAGTGGCTCGGGAAGCGAGCGAACAACGCCGCCAGCGGCACGGGCGCCATCGCGGTGATGGGGTCCGACCGCCTGCCGGTGATGACCTACCAGCTGCGGGGCGTCTACCCCACGAAGTACAAGGGCCCCTCGCTCGACGCCAACAGCAAGGGCATCGCCATCGAGACCCTCGAACTGGCCCACGAGGGCTTCCTACCGGAGGTGTGAGATGAGCGACATCATGGGTGACATCGGAGCGGGCATCGGCGGGTCCGTCGGTGGTGGTGTCTTCGGCGACGCCGGCCTGCAGGCGATGTCGAGCGGGTCCGTCACCGGCGTCCTGAACGGCATCCTCGGTGGGCTCAAGCTCATCGAGATGGAGATGCCGCTCAACATCGTCACGTTCGACTACAACCCCAACTCGTTCACCGTCAGTCGCCAGGCGATGACCCGCCAGGCCGGCCACGCCAGCCCCTCCACCGGCGGCAGTCGCCAGTCGGAAGGCAAGACCTACGCCACCACCGTCAAGTTCACGGCCCTGCTCACCGAGGAACAGACCGGCAACTTCGCCGAGGACGCCGCCACCGCCGTGGCCAACGCCGCGCTGGGCTTCGGCGTGCTGAACCGGGCGAACACCCTCCTCAACTGGACCTCGAACGGGCCCGGCTCGCTGCTCGCGCAGGCCGTCACCGGCCTCTTCAACATCAGGCGCACCTCCCGGCCCACGCTCATCCTGCAGTGGGGCGATCCGGCCCGCGGCTTCCTGATGTTCGGGCTCCTGAAGACGGCCACGATCAACTACAAGCGCTTCGACGGTCTGGGCAACCCGATCCGGGCCGAGGCGACCTGCGAGTTCGTCGAGAAGAAGAACGAGTTCCTGACCGCGCTCACCAACCCGACCTCGGGCGGCGTGGCCGGTCGCCGGGGCCACACGATGACCCAGGGTGAGACGCTCATGGGCGTCGCGTCCCAGAACTACGGCCAGCCCGGCGCTTGGCGCTCGGTCGCCGAGTCGAACGGCATCGACGACCCGATGCGGGTCCTCCCCGGCCGGAAGCTCCTGCTCCCGCCGCCCGAGCGGAAGGCCTAGCAGTGGGGGTCATCGCCACGGTGAGCGTGGGCCCGCTGGGCATCCCGCCGGCCATCCCGCTGCTCCCGCCGGTCGTGAACGCGCTCATCCGGGTGGTCGTGGACACCCACGTGCACTTCCCCGACATGTTCGAGCTCACGTTCGACGACGAGGGCGGCGTCATCGACATGAACCTGATCGACGTCGGCACCTCGGTGAAGATCGAGGCGAACTCCGAGGAGGGGCTCGTTCCGGAGATGCCCACCACGTTGATCATCGGTGAGGTGACCTCGATCGAGGCCGACGTGCGCGGCCCGGTCATGCGCACGACCGTGCGGGGCTACGAGAAGGCCCACCGGATGCAGCGCGTCCGGCGCACCTACGTCTACCGCAACATGAAGGACAGCGACATCGCGTCGCTGGCCATGGCGAAGTACGGCCTCATCGGCCTCGCCCCGCCGCAGATCGACACCACGACGGGCGTGCACGAGTCGATCGCCCAGTTCAACCAGACCGACTGGGAGTTCCTGAAGTTCCGGGCGGCCGAGAACGGCTACGACTTCGGGGTCGCCTCGGGCACGATGTTCTTCCGCAAGCCGCCCGAGGCCGGCGGGGCGAGCTTCCTGCCGCTGCCGGGCGGTCCGGCCACGCTCACCGGCGGCGAGAACCTCCGCCTCTTCCGCCCCCGCATCACCGGCGCCAGCCAGGTGCCGAAGGCGATGGTGCGCTACTGGGACCCGGAGCAGAAGAAGGCCGTCGTATCCAAGGCCTCGGCTTCGACCGACCAGGTCGACATCGACTACGGCGACCAGTCCTCGCAGCTGTTCAACAAGTTCATGCTCCCGCCCCGCATCCCGGACATCCCCATCCCGGTGCTCATCCCCGGCACGGGCGCCTCGATCGACTGGGGCGTGAAGGAGGCCTTGCCGACGTCGGTCAACGGCGACGTGTACGCGGTGGTCGACCGCGCCCTCAGCAGCTCGAGCGAGGGTGAGGCCATGGCCAAGAGCGTGGCCGAGCACCTCGCGTCGACGCACGCCGAAGCCGAGGGGCTCTGCGTCGGCAACCCCAAGGTCCAGGCCGGCGCGAGCGTGGAGATCGAAGACGTCCCCACGTACTTCGAGGGCTCCTGGGTCGTCACCACCGCCCGCCACATCTTCGACACCGGACCGCACACCGAGCACTACATGACCGAGTTCGTGGTGAGCGGCCGCCAGGACCGCTCGCTGCTCGGCCTCTCGTCCCTCGGGGCGTCGAACGTCGGCGCCGGCGAACCGCCCCGCATCGACGGGGTCGTGCCCGCCATCGTCGTCGACAACAACGACTCGAAGAAGCAGGGCCGGGTGCGCATCGCCCTCCCCTGGCTGGCCGACAACTACGTGTCCGACTGGTGCCGCTGCCTGCAGGTCGGCATGGGCCAGAAGGGCGGGTGGATGCTGATCCCCGAGCCCGACGACGAGGTGCTCGTCGCGTTCGAGTTCGGCGACATCCGGCGCCCCTACGTGATCGGCGGCCTGTCGAACCCCAAGGACTCCAAGAAGTACCCGGTGCCGAAGGTGTCGATGGGCAAGGTCGGCGAGCGTGGGTTCATGTCGCGCGACGGCCACAAGCTGGTCTGGACCGAGGACCCGACGCCCGACCCGACCGACGCCGTCCCCAAGCAGAAGACGGGGATGCTGATCGAGGACAAGGAAGGCAAGCTCAAGATCAACCTCGACATGAAGCAGCCCATCGGCAAGAAGATCGAGATCGAGGTCACCGGTCCGAAGGGCGCGTCGAAGATCAACCTCGACGACATGGGCGCGATCACCATCGAGTCCACCGACCCGACGGGCTCGATCACGCTGAAGGGCATGGACATCACCATCGAGGCGACGAAGAACGTCACGATCAAGGGCGCCATGCTCAACATCGAGGGGACCGGCCCGGTCGCGGTCAAGGGCAAGCCGATCCAACTCAACTGACGAAAGCAGGATCTCGAGGGTGCTGGACGACTACATCGGAGCTGGTTGGGCCTTTCCGCTGCGGGTGAACACCCGTGGCGGGATCGCGCTCGTCACCCGGGAGCGCGAGCTCGAAGAGGCCATGCGGCTCATCCTGGCCACGTACCCCGGCGAGCGACCCATGCGGCCGCAGTTCGGGAGTCGCGCCCGCGACTGGGTGTTCCGCGGCACCAACGCCGACTCACTCGTGGGCCTGCAGGTCGAGGTTCAGAACGCGCTCACCCGGTGGGAGCCGCGCGTCGAGATCGAGCGGGTGCTGGCCGAGCCCGACACCCAGGACCGCTCGCTCGTGCGGATCCATGTCCTGTACCGACCGAAGGACACGAACGACCGGCGGAACCTGACGTTCCCCTTCTACACGATCCCCGACGACGGAAGCGACTACTGATGCTGCCCGCACCGAACCTCGACGATCGACGGTTCCAGGACCTCGTCGACGACGCCAAGCGCCTGGTCCAGCGGCGCTGCCCGGAGTGGACCGACCACAACGTCTCCGACCCCGGCGTCACCCTCATCGAGACGTTCGCCTTCATGACCGACCAGCTGCTGTACCGGCTGAACCGGGTGCCCGACCGCTTGTACGTGAAGTTCCTCGAGCTCATCGGCGTGCGGCTGCTGCCGCCGACGCCGGCGCGGGTGCCGGTGACGTTCTGGCTGGCGACGCCGGCGATCAGCCGCATCGCCCTGCACCCCGGCACCGAGGCGGCGACGATCCGGACCGACCTCGACGAGACCGTCGTCTTCGCCCTGGTCGACGAGTTGGAGATCATCCCGTGCGCGCTCGACCGCGTCGCCACCGAGGGCGCCGCGGGTCAGGCGTCGGAGAACGCCGACGACCCGCTGGCCTGGACCGACCGCACGGACCAGATGAAGCTGGGCGTCGAGTTCAGCGCGTTCGCGTCGCCTCCGGTCCCCGACGATGCGTTCTACCTGGCGCTCACCGACGCGGTGCCCAAGTGCGCGGTCGCCCTCCAGGTGAGCGCCCACATCGACGGCGTCGGCGTCGACCCCGACAACCCCCCGCTCGTCTGGGAGGCTCACACCAGCGAGGGCTGGAAGGCCTGCGACCTCGACAGCGACGAGACCGGCGGGCTCAACCGCGACGGCCAGATCGTCGTCCACGTGCCGCCCGACCACGAGGTGTCCATCCTGCACGGCCAGCGGGGCGGCTGGCTGCGGGCTCGCATCGTCGAGGCCCACGAGGGCCAGCCCACGTACAGCTCCTCACCGATCGTCCACGGGTTCGCGGCCACCACCATCGGCGCCACCGGCGACTGCGTGCACGCCGAGATCATCCAGAACGAGTCGCTGGGCGAGTCCGACGGCACCGCCGGCCAGACGTTCCGGACCGTGCGCCACCCGGTGCTGCTCGGCGGCGCGCCCGTGGTGCTCGAGAACACCTCGGAGGAGGGGTGGCAGGAGTGGACCGAGGTACCCGACTTCGCCGACAGCGTGCCGGACTCGCGCCACTACGTCCTCGACGCCGTGCACGGCGAGATCACCCTCGGCCCGGCGATCCGCCAACCCGACGGGACCTACGACCAGCACGGCTGGGTGCCGCCCCGCGGGACGGAGCTGCGCATGCGCACCTACGCCGTCGGCGGCGGCCGCGACGGCAACGTCGCCCGCCACACCATCGCCGTCCTGCGCACGGCCATCCCGCAGATCTCCACCGTCGACAACCGCTTCCCCGCCCAGGGCGGCGTCGAGGGCGAGACGCTGGAGGAGGCCAAGAACCGCGGCCCGATCGTGCTGCGGACGAGGGCCCGGGCCGTCACCGCCGAGGACTACGAGCTCCTGTCGAAGCAGGCCGCGCCGGAGATCGCCAGGGTGAAGTGCCTGACCGCCGGCGAAGGTCCCGACGCCGGTTCGGTCAAGGTGCTGATCGTTCCCGCGGTCATCGGCGACCCGTCCGCCGTCGAGTTCGAGCAGTTCCTCCTCGACGACGAGCTGCTCGAGAAGGTCCGGGAGAAGCTCGAGCAAACCCGCCTCATCGGCACGCGCGTGCTCATCGAGCCGCCGCTGTACCAGGGCGTCACCGTCGTCGCCAAGGTGCTGGCCCGGCCCCGGTTCAGCACGGCCCGGGTCGAGGCCGACTGCACCGCCGCCTTGTTCGGCTTCCTCAACCCGCTCACCGGCGGACCCGAAGGCGACGGCTGGCCGTGGGGTCGCCCGCTGCAGGCCGGCGAGGTGTACTCGACGCTGCAGGCCGTGAAGGGCGTCGACCTCATCGACGACGTCCGGATCTTCGGCGCCAACCCGGTGACGAGGGAGCGGGGTGAGGCGACGCAACGCCTCGAGCTCGAACCGTCGAGCCTGCTCTTCTCGTTCGACCACCAGGTCCGGGTCGAGGCGCCCAAGTGAACGGCGCGACGAACCGGTGAGCGAGGTCGCCCCCTACTACCCCGACCTCCCCGCTAGCCGGGCCGGCAACGGTCACTCGACGAGAAAGGGTCGCGGGCTCATGCCGGGTGCAGCGGTGCCGCAGTCGCTCGGCGAGATGCTGCCGGGCGTGTTCCAGGAGGACCACTTCACCATGGAGTGGTGCAAGGGCCTCGACGAGAACCTGGCCCCGGTGTTCGCCACGCTCGACTGCCTGCCCTTCTACATCGATCCCGTCATGGCCCCGAGCGACTTCCTCGAGTGGCTCGGGGGCTGGGTCGGCATGGTCCTCGACGAGAACTGGCCGCTGGCCCGCCGCCGGGCGGCCATCGCCCACGCCATGGAGCTGTTCCAGCTCCGCGGCACCCTCACGGGGCTGGCCCGTCACGTCGAGATCTTCACCGGCGGTCAGGTTTCGATCGCCGACAGCGGCGGTGTCGCGACCAACTCGACGCCAGGTGGCACACTTCCCGGCGAGCCGGTTCCCCGGCTTGCGGTTCGAGTCGTCGTCGATGATCCGAGTTCGGTCAACGAAGCGGCGCTCGACCGGATCGTTGCTGGGGCCAAACCGGCGCACGTCGTGCACCGGGTGGAGGTGGTTGCGGGTTGATCGTCTGTCGGAAGTGCGGCTTCCACAACCAGGACGCCGACGCTTTTTGCGGCTCGTGCGGGAGCTTCCTCGAGTTCACCGGTGAGAAGGTCGTCCCGCCCAAGGTCGAGCTGCCCACCGAGGAAGAGCTCGAGGAGACGAAGAAGCCGAAGAAGGGCCTCCTCCAGCGCATCACCGAGGTCGCGTACCTCGACGTCGGCCGCAAGGATGCGATGCCCGAGACGCCGAAGCCGGGCATGCCCGGCGGCGGTCCTCCGGGGGCCGGCCCTCCGGGCGGACCGCCGCGCCCTGGAGGCCCCCCGGGCGCGCCGGGTGGTCC
>JACDCH010000245.1 GCA_013694495.1 Acidimicrobiia bacterium
GTCGTAGTAGAGGTAGGCGCCGGCCAGGCGCTCGGTCGGCAGCGTCGGCATGTAGCCGAGGGCCGCGTCCTTGCGCAGGCGGCGGTGGATCTTGCCGATGCGGGCGCCGCCGGTTAGGTCGTACATCCACATCGCCGTGCCGAGCGCCCGGGACAGGCCCTTGGGCACGACGCCGGCCTTGCCGCTGAACAGTGGGATGAGGAACGGCAGCACCTTCACGAGGTGAGGCGCGTTCTTGCGGAGGCGCTGGCGCTCGTGCAGCGCCTCGTACACGAGCCGGACGTCGCCCTGCTGCAGGTAGCGGAGGCCGCCGTGCACCAGCTTCGACGACTTGGACGAGGTGCCCGAGGCGAAGTCGTCGCGCTCGACCAGCGCGGTGCGCAGGCCCCGGGCGGCGGCGTCGAGGGCGGCCCCGGCGCCGGTGATGCCGCCACCGACGACGACCACGTCGAAGGTCTCCTCGGCCAGGCGACGCAGCGCCAGCGAGCGATCGAAGGTGCCCGTCGTCATGGAGCCACCACTCTTGCCGATCCCGCGAGGGCCCACGAAGCCGACCTCGCCGTACGCTCCGGAACGTGCTCCGCCGACGCGCCGTCGCCGCTCTGCTCCTGCTCCTCGTCGGGTTGCTGCCCGTCGGTCCCGGTACGGCACCGGCGGCCGCGGCCTCGCCCCGCCCGGCCAACTTCGCCACCGCGGGCGACGTCGTCGACTGGTCCTACGAGCACCTGCTCGGGCGCGAGCCCGACCCCACCGGGCTGCGGTTCTGGGCCGGGCGGCTCGACGCCGGCGGCGACCCGGTCGATCTGCTCGCCTCCCTCGCCGCCAGCGGCGAGTACGACGCGTGGATGGGCCAGCTCATCCGGGCCTACCGCACGGCCTACGCCCGCGGCGCCGACCTGGGCGGGCTGCAGTACTGGCTGAGCCGCCGGGCGCCGGGCAGCGGGAGCTTCCGCCAGAGCGCCTTCGCCGCCTTCCTGGCCGGGCCCGAGTTCGCGCAGAAGTACGGCGGCACCACCGACCGGGAGTTCGTGCGCCGCATCTACGTCAACGCCCTCGGGCGCGAGCCCGACCAGGGCGGGCTCGACTACTGGACCGGCCGGGTCGCGGCCGTCGGTCGGGGCGAGGTGATCTTCCAGATCGGCGAGTCGCCCGAGCACCGGGGCCGCCGGCGCAACGAGGTCGTGATCACGGGCGACTACGTGAGCCTCCTCGGCCGCCTCGCCGACCCCGGCGCGCTGGCCGGCTGGGTCGACTTCCTGAACCGCGGCGGTGCCCGTCGCCAGGTCCAGGCCACGATCTGGGGCTCGTCGGAGCTGGCCGGCCGCCTCGCCACGGTCCCGACGGTCACGACGTCGGTGCTCGTCGGCGGCCTCAGCATCCCGTGGGGGATCGCCTTCACCCCCGACGGCACGATGCTGTTCACCCAGCGGGCCGGCACCATCAGCGCCCGCCTGACCGACGGCACCGTCCGCACCGTCAGCGCCGACCTGCGCGACCTGTTCGCCCGCAGCGAGGGCGGCCTGCTCGACATCGCGGTCGATCCCGGCTTCGCATCGAACCGCCGCTTCTACACGTGCATGAACCGGGCCACGGCCGGCGGCAGTGCGCTCGACGTCGCCGTGGTGGCGTGGACGGTGGACGCGTCGTACACGGCGGCCACCCGGGTCGGCGCCTTGGTGAACGGGCTGCCGGTGACGTCCGGGCGCCACAGCGGGTGCCGGATCCTCCCCGACCCGGCCGCGCCCGGGGTGCTCTACATCGCCACCGGCGACGCCGCCGTCGGCCCGGCCGCCCAGGATCTCGCCGGGTTGGGCGGCAAGGTGCTGCGCGTCTCGTCCACGACGGGCGAGGGCGTGGCCGGCAACCCGTTCATCGCGTCGGCCAACGCCAACACCCGGCGCATCTTCAACTACGGGCACCGCAACCTCCAGGGCCTCGCCCACCGGATCGGCACGAACCAGATCTGGACGGCCGAGCACGGCCCCGAGCGCGACGACGAGATCAACGTCGTGCTCCCCGGGCGCAACTACGGCTGGAACCCGGTGCCCGGCGGCTACAACGAGTCGGTCCCCATGACCGACCTCCAGGAGTTCCCCGACGCCGTCGGGGCGGTGTGGTCGTCGGGCAGCCCGACGGTGGCGACGTCGGGGATGGCGTTCCTCGACGGCTGCGCGTGGGGCGCCTACGACGACCATGCCGCGGTGGCGCTGCTGAAGGGCAGCGAGCTGCGGATCCACGCCTTCACGACGTCGGGCCTCGACCTCGGGTTGGTCACGCTGGGGCCGCTCGACGGCACCGTCGGCCGCATTCGCACCGCAGTACAGGGCCCCGACGGCGCGCTGTACGTCGCCACCGCCAACGGCACCAACGACCAGATCTTGCGCGTCGCGCCGTCGGGCGGCCGCTGCGCCCGCTGACGGCGCGGCTCAGGCGTCGAGGGCGGCGACCGCGACGGGGGCCAGGGCGGCTTCGACGGCGGGCGCGTCGACCCGTCGCGCCGCGAGCGCCGTCGCCGAGGGCAGCCGCAGGTCGCGAACGACCCGCAGGGCCGCGAGGGCTCTGAGCCCCAGGTAGGTGAGGTCGAGCTCGTACCAGAAGAAGCCGTTGCGGGCGCTGGCGGGGAAGTGGTGGTGGTTGTTGTGCCACCCCTCGCCGAGCGTGAGGGCGGCCACGAGCGCGTTGTTGCGGCTGGTGTCGGCGGTGGCGTAGCGGCGGCGGCCGAAGATGTGGCCGATCGAGTTCACCGAGAACGTGGCGTGCCACAGCAGCACCGTCGACCCGAAGAACCCGACCACGAGGCCCGACCACCCGCCGATCAGGAAGGCGGCGACCGCGGCGGTCCACGGGGCGATCCACTGCTGCCGGTGGAGGAACAGCAGCTCCGGGTACCGGGCGAAGTCGTCGATGCGGACGAGCTCGGCGGCGTTGTACTTACCCGACAGCACCCAGCCGACGTGGCTCCACAGGAAGCCCTTGCCCGGGGTGTGCGGGTCGCGGGCCGTGTCGGTGTAGCGGTGGTGGTCCCGGTGGTTGGCGGCCCACCAGAGCGCGCTCTTCTGCGCGGCGGCGCCGCCGCCGAAGGCGAGCACGAACTGGAAGGCCCGGCTCGTCCGGAAGGCCCGGTGGGCGAAGTAGCGGTGGAAGCCCGCCGTGATGAACCACATCCGGACCACGAAGAGCACGGCGAACAGGACGAGCGACGTCCGCGTCACGCCGGTGACGATCGCAAGCAGCGGGATGAACTGGCAGGCGATGAACGGCAGCGACGAGCGCCGCGCCACGGTCTCGTCGGCGGCGCGCAGCGGGGGACGGGGCACGACCGGCCAACCTACCTACCGGTCGGTAGGCCCTCCCAGTCAGGTACGCGCGTAAACAACAACGGTTGCGAACAAGCAACGGGTGCGGGTAGCTTGCCCGGTCGATGCGGTCGCCCGACGAGCTCACCACGGCCTTCCGGGCCCAGGGGCTGAAGATGACCCCCCAGCGCCAGGCCATCTTCCGGGCGCTGCACCAGACCACCGACCACCCGACGGCCGAGTCCGTGTACGCCATGGTGAGCGCCGACATGCCGTCGATCTCGCTGCGCACCGTGTACCAGACGCTCAACGACCTCACGACGATGGGCGAGCTCGTGGCGCTCGACCTCGGCACCGGCTCCACCCGCTTCGACCCGACCGCCGACGACCACCACCACCTCGTGTGCGTGGCGTGCGGCGCGGTCCACGACCTCTTCCTCGACGTCCAGGTCGCGGTACCGGCGGCGCAGGCCGCAGGGTTCTCCGTCGGCCGGCCCGAGATCACGTGGCGCGGGATGTGCCCGTCGTGCAGCGACCGTCCACCCGCCCCCCAGACCGAACAACCCGCACAACGAGAGGAAACGAATGCCTGAGCTCAAGGGCACCAGCACCCACCAGAACCTCAAGGAAGCGTTCGCCGGCGAGTCGCAGGCGAACCGGCGCTACCTCTACTTCGCCCAGAAGGCCGACATCGAGGGCTACCCCGACGTGTCCGCCCTGTTCCGCTCGGTCGCCGAGGGCGAGACCGGCCACGCGTTCGGTCACTTCGACTTCCTCGCCGAGGCCGGCGACCCCGTGACCGACGTGCCCGTCGGCGCCACCGAGGCCAACCTCAAGTCGGCCATCGAGGGCGAGACCTACGAGTACACCGAGATGTACCCGGGCTTCGCCAAGACGGCCCGCGAGGAGGGCTTCGACGAGGTCGCCGAGTGGCTCGAGACGCTCGCCCGCGCCGAGAAGAGCCACGCCGGTCGCTTCCAGCAGGGCCTCGAGAGCCTCGCTTCCTGACCCACGCCACCGCGGACCGACGGTCGCCCCGATCGGGGACGCGGCCGCCGGTCCAGCGGGTGTCGAGGAGCACGCCATGACCAAGCTCACGCTGGACGACATCGCCGACCTCCGGGCCTACGAGCGCGAGCGGGAGGGCTTCCGCAAGGAGGTCATCGCGCTCAAGAAGCGGCGTCGCGTCGCCGTCGGCCCGCACGTCACCTTCCTCTTCGAGAACCGCGACACGATCCGGTTCCAGATCCAGGAGATGGCCAGGGTCGAGAAGATCCTCAGCGACGACGGCATCCAGTCCGAGCTCGACACGTACAACCCGCTCATCCCCGAGCCCGGCACGTTGTGCGCCACGATGTTCATCGAGCTCACCGACGACGAGCAGCTCCGCGAGTGGCTGCCGAAGCTGGTCGGCGTCGAGCGGGCACCCGAGCTGCGGTTGCGCGACGGCACCGTCGTGGCGGCCACGCCCGACGAGGCCCACGACGCCCAGCTGACCCGCGACACCATCACCGCGTCGGTGCACTACCTGCGCTTCGAGCTCGAACCGGGCGCGGTCGAGGCGTTCGCCGCCGGGCCCGTGCAGCTCGCCGTCGCGCACCCGAGCTACGCATTCGCCACCGAACTGGACGAACCGACCCGGCACGAGCTCCTCGGCGACCTCCAAGGGCGCTGAATCGCTCAAGCGGGTTGGTCCCGGCGCCGAACTAGGTGGGGATGGCGCCTCTCGGGAACGAGCGACTGCGGGAGCGAGCGGTCCTGCTCGAGACCCTGTCCGTGGAGGCCCCCGACCCGGGGCTGGGCGGCAGCCGGCTGCTCCGCACCCGTGAGGTCGCGCTGCTGTTCCAGGTGTCCGAGCGGGCCGTGACCGACTGGGCCCGCCGGGGTCGGCTGCCGTCGGTGCGCACACCGGGCGGGCACCGCCGCTACCCGGCCGCCGCCGTGCGCGAGCTCCTGACCGAGGTCGGCCTCGGCTGAACCGCCGGCCCCGCCTCAGG
>JACDCH010000255.1 GCA_013694495.1 Acidimicrobiia bacterium
ACCCGGACTTCGTCGCCCTCGGCCTCGACCCCGGCGCCACGGCGGCCTTCGTCGCCGACGCGCAGCGCATGCTGGCCGGCTACTTCCGGCTCGAGGACCCCAGGGCCGTCCACGTGATCGGCGTGGAGCTGCGCCTGCACGCCGAGATCGAGGGCGTCGCCGTCACCGGCATCATCGACCGCCTCGACCGGCTGCCGTCGGGCGACCTGGTCGTCGTCGACTACAAGACCGGGCACGCGCCACCCGAGCGCTACGAGCACGCCGGCCTCCTCGGGGTCGACACGTACGCGCTGCTGTGCGAACGGGTCTTCGGCGTGCGTCCCGTCGCCGTGCGCCTGCTGTACGTGAGCGACGGCGTCGTCATCACCCGCCGGCCGTCGGACCGCACGACGGGCTTCACGGCCCGCAAGTTCGTTGCCGTCTGGCAGACCATCGAGCGGCTCAGCATCGAGGGCTCGTTCGCCCCCCGCCCCAGCGGGCGGTGCGAGTGGTGCTCGTACCGCACGTGGTGCCCCCCGTTCGGCGGCGACGCCGACGAAGCCCGCCGGGTCGGCGAGGAGCTCCGGGCCGCCCCGCCTGGCGCCGCCCGGGCCGACGCTACGGTTGCCGCCCTTGTCGATCCCCTCCCCGACCCCGCTCCCGCCGCCCCCGGGTGAGGCCGCCCGGGCCCTCCACCTCCCCGGCCGCATCGTCCGTCAGGTGGCGGCGTTCGACCGGCGCGTCGACCAGGGCATCGACCGGCTCCGCCACCCCACCGTCGACCGGGTCATGTACACGGCCACCGCGCTGGGCGACTTCGCGCTGGTGTGGCACATCCTCACCGTCGCCCGGGGCCTGCGCTCCGAGCGCGACGCCGCCGACACCGTGCGGGCGTCGTCGATCCTCGGCCTCGAGACCGTGCTGGTCAACGGCGTCATCAAGTCGTTCTTCCGCCGCACCCGGCCCACCTGGGACCAGCCCCGGGCCTTCCGGATCCGCCGGCCCCGCTCGTCGAGCTTCCCGTCGGGCCACGCCAGCTCGGCGTTCACCGCCGCCGGCGTGCTCTCCGAGGGCGACCGGCTGCGGCCCGTGTACTACGGGGTCGCAGCCGTGGTGGCGAGCAGCCGGGTGTACGTCAAGATCCACCACGCATCCGACGTGATCGCCGGGGCCGCCACCGGCGTCGTGCTGGCCCGGGTGGCGAAGCGGCTCTGGCCCCAGCCCGTCGACGGCAGCCCGTTCTCCGGCCTGCGGAACAGGCGCCGCTCCTGACGTGTTGGAGCCCGGCATGCCCACGAGGAAATTCGCCGTCACCTGGGACTACCGGTGCCCCTTCGCCCGCAACGCCCACGAGCACGTGCTCGCCGGACTGGCCGGTGGCGCCGACTGGGACGTGACGTTCGTGCCCTTCTCGCTCGGGCAGGTCCACGTCGCCGAGGGCGAGGCGCCCATCTGGGACCGGCCCGACGACGACACAGGGCTGCTCGCCCTGCGGGCCGGCACCATCGTGCGCGACCGTTTCCCCGAGGAGTTCCCCGCCGTCCACCGCTCCCTCTTCGCCGCCCGCCACGACGACGGCCTGGCGCTCAAGGACCATGAGGTGGTCGCCTCGACCATCGCCAAGCACCTCGGCGCCGACCGCGCCGCCGAGGTCGTCGAGGCCGCCGGCGGGGCCGAGGCCCTGGCCACGGTGCGGGCCGCCCACGAGACCGCCGCCGCCGACCAGAGCGTGTGGGGCGTGCCCACGTTCGTCGCCGGTGCCGCCGCCGTCTTCGTCCGGCTCATGGACCGCAACCCGGGCGAGAGCGCCGAGGACCGCGAGCGGGGCCGGGTCGCGGTCGAGCGGGTCCTCGACCTGCTCGAGTGGCCCGAGCTCAACGAGTACAAGCACACCTCGATCCCCCGCTAGCCACCCCCGGGCGGGGGTACGGTCCCAGGCCTGATGGACGGCCACATGACCGACGTCGAGGCCCTGATGTGGACCCTCGAGAAGGACCCCCACCTCTCCTCGACCTTCGCCAACATCACGATCCTCGACCGCTCGCCCGACGTCGAGCGGCTGCGGCGGCGGATGGAGCGGGCCGTCACGGTCGTTCCTCGGCTGCGCCAGCGGGTCGTGCCCGCCTTCGGCCGGATGGCGCCGCCCCAGTGGCGCGACGACCCCGACGTCGATCTCGACTGGCACGTCCGCCGCCTGGCGGTGGCGGCACCCGGCGACGAGCGGGCGGTCCTCGACGTGGCCGCCACGCTGGCCGCCGAGCCCTTCGACCGCACCCGGCCGCTGTGGCGCTTCACCGTGCTCGACGGCCTCGAGGGCGGCCGGGCCGCCATGGTGCAGCAGATCCACCACACCATCACCGACGGCGAGGGCGGTGTGCGGATGTCGGTCGAGTTCCTCGACGTCGAGCGCGACGCACCGGAGCCGGCCCCGA
This sequence comes from Acidimicrobiia bacterium, assembly GCA_013694495.1. Taxonomy (GTDB): domain Bacteria; phylum Actinomycetota; class Acidimicrobiia; order Acidimicrobiales; family JACDCH01; genus JACDCH01. Next base: position 2,412 of record JACDCH010000255.1, read on the forward strand.
TCGAGCTGGTGTCGCTCGCCGAGGGCGGCCCCGGCGGCCCGGCCGGGCTCGCCGCCACCGTCGCCACCAGCGTCGGCCACGTCGCCCGCCGCAACCTCGGCATCGCCCGCCGCCTCGTCGAGGAGTCCGTCGGGATCGCTATCCACCCGTCCCGCGTCGCCTCGCTCACCACCGACGCGGTCGACATCGCCGGCTCGGTCCTCCGCCAGCTCGCCGTCGCCGACCGGGCCCACTCACCGTTGTGGACCGAGCGGTCCCTCCGCAGGCGCCTCGAGGTGCTGCGGCTGCCGCTCGACGACACGAAGCGGGCGGCCAAGGCGCTGGGCGGCAGCGTCAACGACGTGTTCGTCGCCGCCGTGGCCGGC
>JACDCH010000271.1 GCA_013694495.1 Acidimicrobiia bacterium
GTCACCGAGATCACCGCCGACTGACAACGCCGCCAACGATGACCACCACGACCACGCCTCAGCGCGCCCCCATCACAGCCTCACCGACCATGTCGCCGCCGTCCTCACCCAGCCTGTCGGCGAACAAACGGCGAGAACCACCACGTGCTCGAAGCCCTCCAGTTCAGCCATGCCGGAAAGGTCGACTGCATCTACATCGACCCCCCGTACAACACCGGTGCCAGGGACTGGAAGTACGGCAACGACTACGTCGATTCCGATGACGCGTATCGCCACAGCAAGTGGCTCGCGTTCATGGAGCGACGGTTGCGGTTGGCGAAGGCGCTTCTCAGGCCAGACAACTCCGTGCTGATTTGCGCGATCGACGAGAAGGAGTACCTGCGTCTCGGCTTGCTGCTCGACCAGGTGTTTCCGGCCTGCGACCAGCAGATGGTGACGGTCATCACCAACCGGGCCGGCTCACCGAGAGCTGGGCGCTTCAGTCGAGCTGAGGAGTACCTGTTCTATGTGTTCCTTGGTGAAGCAGTTGCCGAGCGCGTCGTAGGCGGAATGCTCGCAGAGCAGGACCCCGGTGCCTCGGCGATGCCGACCGTGTGGTTCTCAGCTGTCCGCGTGGGGACAGGATCGGCGTTGCGGGAGGCTCGTCCACGCCTCTTCTATCCCGTCTACCTCGATGTCGCGTCGGGGGTACTGCATTCGGTCGGCGAACCACTCCCCAAGGAGGCGACATTCGAGGACCACAAGTCGCCTCCCGGCACGGTCTCGGTGTGGCCGCTCTCGACCGAGGGCCGCCAGCAGTCCTGGCGATTCAGTCATGACCGTATGCGCGAGTACTTCGCCGCCGGAACGGCGAGGCTTGGTCGTCGCGATCCTGTGACTGCCCTTCGGCCGGTCACCTATCTCCGGCCCGGATCGTTGAAGGACATCGAATCAGGCGTGCTCCGTGTCACCGGTAGAACCGACGAAGGAGCCTTGGTCCTCGAGCTGGCCGTGGGCAGGGCGAAGTCTTCGGCGGCGCCGACGGTCTGGAACCTCACTCGGCACTACGCGCGGGACTATGGCTCAAAGCTCAACGCGGCCTTCATCCCTGGCCGAGCGTTCCCGTACCCGAAATCCCTCTACGCGGTTGAGGATGCGCTCCGGTTCCTTCTGGCGTCGAAGCCCGAATCGATCGTTCTCGACTTCTTCGCTGGCTCCGGGACGACCACACACGCAGTCGCGCGTCTCAACCGGCAGGACGGTGGGCGTCGGCAGTCCATCGTCGTGACCAACAACGAGGTTTCTGCGGACGAGGCCTCCGCGCTGACGAAGTCAGGCAATCGGCCCGGCGATCCGGAGTGGGAGGCGCTTGGGATCTTCGAGCACGTCGCTCGGCCTCGGATCACCGCCGCCGTCACCGGCATGACGCCCGATGGTGAGCCGGTGAAGGGCGACTACAAGTTCGTCGACGAGTTCCCGATGGCCGAGGGGTTCGAGGAGAACGTCGAGTTCTTCGAGCTCACCTACCAGGACCCGGCCCGGGTGGAGCTCGACTTGGCGTTCAACGCCATCGCTCCGTTGCTGTGGCTGCGGGCCGGCGCGTCGGGCTCGGTCGTCGACGAGTCGCTCGACAGCGCTGGCCGGCGCCGGCCCTACGCGTGGACCGACCGCTACGCGGTGCTGTTCAACGTCGACCGCTGGCAGTCGTTCGTGTCGAAGCTCCCGCCGACGGTGACGACGGTGTTTGTGGTGACCGACTCGCCGACCCAGTTCGCCCACGTCGCTGCCTGCCGGCTGCGGTGCTCGACGTGGTGCGGCTCTACGAGAACTACCTGTCGACGTTCACGATCAACGAGCGGGCCGGGGCCTGATGCGCTACGACCTGTTCGACTACCAGCGCGAGGCGGCCGTCGAGGTGCTGAAGCGCCTCGGGCGCGGGCGGACGGACTGGGGTGACCACGACAGCCTCTCGGCGTTTGCCCTTTCCGCGGTGACCGGTGCCGGCAAGACGGTGATCGCCACCGCGGTGATCGAGGCGATGCTGCACGGGTCGGCCGATCTCGGGTTCCCCGCCGATCCGCGGGCGGTGTTCCTGTGGGTGACCGACGACCCGGCCCTGAACCGCCAGACCCGCAACAAGATGTTGGAGGGCTCGGATCTGTTGGCGCCGGCTCGGCTACAGGTGCTCGGCAACGACTTCCTCGAGCCCGACCTTCGGCGCGGGATGGTGTACTTCCTCAACGTCCAGCAGCTCGCGAAGTCGGCCGGATTCGCCCAGGGCGGCGTCAATCTGCGGGAGTTCTCGGGCTGGGACGTGATCGGCAACACCATCCGATCGGAGGACCGCGACCTCTACGTCGTGCTCGACGAGGCCCACCGGGGCATGAAGCAGGTCACCGACCGGCCCTCGATCGTGCGCCGGATCATCGGCGGTCAGCCGGGGTCGAACCCGCCCGTCCCGGTGGTGTGGGGCATATCGGCGACCATCGACCGCTTCGCCACCGCGATGCGCGAGCACGAGGGCAGCCGCACGACGTATCCGCCGGTGGCCGTGGACCTCGACAAGGTCCGGGCGTCGGGCATCGTGAAGGACAAGATCGACCTCGACGAGCCCGACGAGAAGGGGTCGTTCTCGACCACGCTCTTGCGCGCTGCGGTCGACACCGCGCTCGACTTCGAGCAGCGCTGGGCCGCGTACGCAGAGGTGGAGAACGAGCCGCTCGTCCTGCCCGTCCTCGTGGTCCAGGTCGCCGACAAGCCCACCGAGGGAGCGTTGGCCGAGCTGGTGTCGGTGATCGAGCAGCAGTGGCCGGGGCTCGGGCCGCGGGCGATCGTGAACGTGTTTGGTGAGCACGACGACCTCGTGGTCGGCACCCGGATCGTGCGATGGGTGCCGCCCGAGTCGATCCAGGACGACCAGGCGACCCGCGTCGTGCTGGCCAAGCAGGCAATTTCTACGGGCTGGGACTGCCCGCGCGCCGAGGTTCTCTACAGCGAGCGACCGGCCAGCGACGCCACCCACATCGCCCAGGTGATCGGCCGGATGGTTCGTTCGCCGCTCGCGCACCGGGTCGCCACCGACGACGCCCTCAACGCGGTGTCGTGCTTCCTGCCCCGCTTCGACCGCTCCACCCTCGCCCGGGTCATCGACGAGCTCACCCGCCCCGGCGAACCGGGCGCCGCCGCCGAGGTGGTCATCAACGCCCGCCTGTTCGAACGCAACCCGCACCTCGACGCCGACGTGTTCGCGTTCGTCGAGGCGCTGCCGTCGTGGCCGAGGCCCGACTCGCTGGCCAGCCCGTTGCGGCGGGCCAAGACCCTGGCCAAGCTGCTCACCGACGCCTCGTCGGGCTCCGCGCTGCTGCCCGACGCGAGCGAGCGCCTCACCAAGGCGCTCAACGCCAAGCTCGACGGGCTGATGGCCGAGCACGCCGAAGCCGTCGAGCGCAAAGTTCGCGACATCGAGACGGCCGAGATCCGCCAGACCAGCATCGGGGCCAGCACCGGCGAGGTGCTGGCGACCAAGACCCGCTCGATCCGCACCGCCGCCCGCGACATCGACCGCGACACCCGTCGGGTCATCGGCAGCGTCCGCGAGGGCGTCGCCAAGGACTTCATGAAGTACCGGGTCGACAAGGCTGGCGTCGGTGAGGATGTGCTCGACATCCGCACCCGGGTGGCGGCGCTGCTGCTCGTCGAGGGCGTGGTCGCCGAGGTCGAGCAGACCGCGACCAAGTGGGTGCAGGTCCAGTTCGCCACGTTCGCGGTCGAGATCAGCAACACCACCGGAGCGGCGCGGGACGGGTACCTGAAGGTGAAGGAACAGACCTCCGAGCAGGAAGAGACCAGCATCGAGCTCACTGTCACCCTCAAGGCCCCCACCAAGGAGGCCAAGAAGGACGACGCCAAGGACCTGCCCACCTTCACCAAGCACCTGTACGCCGACCCCGACGGACGGTTCCCGGCGGCACTCAACGACTGGGAGACCCGAGTCATCGAGACCGAGACCGCTCGGCCGTCGACGGTCGCCTGGTACCGCAACCCGTCTCGGCCGGCGCCGTCGTCCCTCCGGATCGGCTACCCGACCGACGCCGACGGATGGGGCAGCCTCCAGGTCGACTTCATCGTCGTGTCCCACCGGGACGACGGGAGCCTCGGCGCGTCGATCGTCGATCCCCACGGTGACCACCTCGCCGACGCCAAGGCCAAGCTCCGCGGGCTCGCCCGCTACGCCGAGCGCTTCGGCGACCGGTTCGTGCGCATCCACGCCATCGGTGCCGGCAGCGACGGTGTGCTCCGCACCCTCGAGCTGCGCGACCCGAACGTGCGCGATGCGGTTGACGCGTTCGAGGGCGGCAAGGTCACAGTGCTGTTCGACTCCGACCTCGCCGCCGAGTACCAGTAGGGAGATGCGGTCGGAGCCTCGACCTGCGAGGGTGGCGGGGGCATCCTGTCCGAGGATCGATCTTGGGTGGGATGCGGGAAGGGCGCTCGGCGTGCCGTGAGCGGACTAGGCGGAGGTTCGGGCAGCCAGCGTCTCGAGGAGCATCCGACAGTAGGTCGTTGCAGCGCCTACGGCGAGATGTGCGTGCCGCGGCCGTAGGCCGACGACGGCGGTGGTGCGACCGTGATCGGGTCCGTACTGGTTTCGGAGCTCCGCTACTCCGATCGCGAGCTGCGAGAGGTTCGACAGGATCCGCTTCGTGATCTCCACCCCCGGCCGCGTCGGTGCGAGCGAGTCGGGGTGCAGCGCCAGCGCCTTCTGCGCCGCCTTCACGAGTGCAGGCACGTCAGCCTTCTCGTCGTACGCCTCGCCGAGCTCAGCGAGAACGAGCTTGGTCGTCGCCTCGATGAGGGCCCTCGCACCCGAGATGGCGACGCCTGGGTCGGAGTCGGTGCTCGCCGCGATTCGTTCGAGGTGTTCGTAGATCGAGGAGGGGTCGCTCAGCTGCTCAAGCGGGATGTCGGCGAGCGTCGCGGCCGAGCCTCCCCGGATCCGGCCGCTCTCATCGACGTCGTAGCCGTCGCGCCGGAGATGTCGGACGAGGCTGTCTCGGTAGTCGCCTTCGATGGTCCACGAGTGAATCTGCTCGAACACGTTCAGCACCCGCCTGACCTGGGCTGGGTCGCTCCAGTCCGTCGTCGCGGTGTAGCGATCGAACGTTCCTCGTCGTTGACCTGGTGCGTACCAGGCTCGGTCTTCGTCGGCTGCAGCGTCGATGCCCTCGTCCTCGAAGGCGCGCTCGATCTGACGGACGACGCCGCAGTCGGAGGCGGCCTCACGAAACGCGCTG
>JACDCH010000287.1 GCA_013694495.1 Acidimicrobiia bacterium
GCTGACGACCGTGCTGCTGGGTGGGCACGAGGTCCCCGCCGACGCCCCGCTGGCGAGCTGGCTGGGCCCGGCGTCGTGGCCGACCCTGCCGGGCTACTCGTGCTACCTCGCCCGGGACGCCGCCACCGGCGCCGCGCTCGGGGCCGGGCTGCTGCTCGTCGAGGACGGCGTCGGCTACCTGGCCAACGCGTCGACGCTCCCGGCGGCCCGGGGGCGGGGCGTCCAGACCGCCCTGATCGCGGCGCGCATGGCGCGCGCGGTGGCGCAGGGGAGCGACGTCCTCGCGGTGCTGTCGCTGCCGTGGACCTCGTCGAACCGGAACCTGAAGCGGGCCGGGTTCGTGCCCGCCTACACGAAGGCCGTCTGGCAGCAGGCCTGAGGCGAACGAGGCGGGGCCGGGCGCTTCGTTGGCCGGCCCCGCCCTCGTTCGTGATCACTGGTAGAGCACGTCCGGGTTGTCCTCGACGTACTGCTCCGCCTCGGCGGCCAGTCGGGCGGCCTCCTCGGCGGTCCACTCGCCCCCCTTCCGGGCGGCCTCCGCGGCCTCGGCGGCGTGCTGCGCGACCCACTCGGCCTCGCCAGTCGCTCCCGCCCCTGCGCGCGAGGCTGGCGACCGATGCGCGACACGCTGCCCTCCGGAACGCCCGTCGAGATCGAGCGGCCCGATGCGGCCCCGGCGATGGGGCTCGTGATCGCCCCCGACATCGGCGGCCTGCGCCCGCTGTTCGACGCCATGGCGCGCCGGTTGTCGAGCGAGAACGGCTGGGCCGTCGCGGCCGTGGAGCCGTTCCCCGGGCGCGAGACCATGACGATCGAGGAGCGGCTGGCGGCCATGCCGACGTTCGACGACGCGGCGTCGATGCGCGACCTCGTCGCCGCCGCCGGGGCGCTCGACTGCGACCGCGTCGGGATCCTCGGCTTCTGCATGGGTGGGATGCTGACGCTGAAGGCGGCGGCCACCCTGCGCTTCGACCGGGCCGTCCCCTTCTACGGCATGGTCCGCAACCCGGCCGACTGGAAGGGGGACGGCGCCGACGCCGACGCGGTCGACACGCTCAAGGCCACACCGGGGGCAGCCGGCCGGGTGCTCGCCATCATGGGGACCGCCGACCCGTACACACCAGCGCACGACGTCGACGATCTCGAGGCCGCCGGCGCCACAGTGGTGCGTTACGAGGGCGCCGAGCACGGCTTCGTCCACGACGCCGACCGGCCGGCCCACCGGGCCGACGACGCCGCCGACGCCTGGCGCCGCGCCATCGCCTGGCTGTCCGGCGCCGACGCCTGACCCGCCTGACGCCGAGAGCGTCAGCGGGCGCGGATCTCGAGCTGCTGGCGGTTGGTGATGCGGTAGCGGCGGTCGTTCTGGTCGATCCAGCCGAGCCGCACGAACTGGGCGAGCGCCTTGTTGACCCGCTCCCGCGAGGCGCCGACCATGCCGGCGAGCTCCTCCTGGGTGACGGGCATCGTGAACTCGTCGCCGTCGCCGGCCATCTCGAGCAGGCGCTTGGCGGTGCGGCCGGTGACGTCGAGGAACACGGCGTCGGCGAGCGCGCCGTCCATGTTGCGGATGCGGGCCGAGAGCAGCTGGACCACGCTCCACAGCAGCGCCGGCCGGGCGTCGTAGACCGCCCGCACCGGCGCGTAGGAGATGGCAACGACCTCCGATGCCTCGAGCGCCCTCGCCTCGGCGGTGCGCCCCTCGCCGAGGAACAGCCCCATGTCGCCGAAGGCGGCGCCCGGCTCCATGAGGGCCACGACCGACTCGCGACCGTCGATCGAGCGGTTCGAGATTGCCAGCCGGCCGGAGACGACGACGAACAGCTCGGTGGGGTCGCTGCCCTCGGTGAAGAGGATGTCGCCCCGCCGCAGGGTGCGGACCTCGGCGGTGGCGGCGATGGCGGCCAGCTCGTCGTCGGTGAACTCGGCGAAGAGGTCGACGTCGGCGAGCAACTCGGTCCCCACCATGCGGGCAACATAGGAGATCAGGCCGCACGGCACCGCAGCGACGACACCCCTCGGAGTTGTCGGGCCGAGGCAGCCCCCCTACCCTTCTCCGGCCGCCCGGTTGCCGGGCGCCTCGCCATTCCCCTGGAGCTTGCCCGTGCCCTTCGACGTCGGCGACAAAGTCGTCTACCCCCATCACGGCGCGGCCGTGATCGAGAAGCGGGAGACGATGACCGCCTTCGGCGAGGAGCGCGAGTACCTCGTCCTGCGGCTGGCGTACGGCGACCTCACGCTCAAGGTGCCGGCCGACAACACGGACTCGGTGGGGCTGCGCGACGTCATCAACGACGAAGAGGTCGAGGAGGTGTTCGCCGTCCTCCGCAAGAAGGAGGCGCGCATGCCGACGAATTGGTCCCGCCGGTTCAAGAACCACGTCGAGAAGCTGAAGAGCGGCGACATCTACCAGGTGGCCGAGGTGGTCCGGAACCTGTCGCTGCGCGACAAGGACAAGGGCCTCTCTGCGGGCGAGAAGCGCATGCTGGCCAAGGCCCGCCAGATCCTCACCTCCGAGCTCACGTTCGCCCTGAACGTGGACGAGGAGCAGGCCGAGAAGAAGCTCGACGAAGCCCTGGCGTGAGTTCGAGCTCACTCGTTCGGCTGCGCCTCACTCCGTTCGCTCGAGTTCTCGAGGGCCCTCGCTGTGCTCGGACTGATGCGGTCCTCGGCCGACTTCGTCGCCCTGCGGCCGATATCTGGGGGCTCCGCCCCCCAGACCCCCAGCGCCTCGGGCGGCCTGCCCCATGGCGACGTAGCGGGCGCAACTCGCCAGGAGCGTTGAGGCAGTGACCTGCTGGGCCGTCGTCGTCGCCGCCGGGAGCGGCGACCGCTTCGGCGGTCCGAAGCAGTACGAGTGGCTGGGGAAGCGTCGCGTCCTCGACTGGTCGCTCGACGTCGCCGGTGACGTGTGCGACGGCGTGGTCCTCGTCGTCCACCCCGATCGCGCCGGCGATCCCGAGGCGGGCGTCGATGCCGTCGTCGCCGGCGGCAACACCCGGAGCGCCAGCGTCCGGTCCGGCCTCTCGGCCGTGCCCGACGACGCGGCCGTGATCGTGGTGCACGACGCGGCGCGGCCCTGGGCCAGCCGGCTGCTGTGGGCTGCGGTCGTCGCC
>JACDCH010000315.1 GCA_013694495.1 Acidimicrobiia bacterium
GCACTGGGCGTCGCTCGCAAGGACGCAGGCAGCAGGCTGGGACCCGCCCAGTCAAGGGCCGAGGACGCAGCGAGCGGCGTTCAGGGCCGTTGAATACCCGGCATGACTTGCGAGCGGGACCACGAGCGGGACCATTAACGGCCGGAGGAGCCGAAGCGGCCCTCGCCCCGCACGCTCGCCGGCAACGTCTCGACCTCGCTGAACGTGAACTCGTCGACCCGCTGCAGCACGAGCTGGGCGATGCGATCGCCCCGGCGCACCTCGTAGGGCTCGGTCGGGTCCGTGTTGATCAGCACCACCATGAGCTCGCCGCGGTAGCCAGCGTCGACCAGGCCCGGCGTGTTCAGGCAGGTCACGCCATGGCGGGCAGCGAGGCCGCTGCGGGGCAGCACGAAGCCGGCCCAGCCGAAGGGGATGGCCACCGCCACGCCCGTCGGGACGACGTGGCGCCCGCCCGCCGCGGCCAGGACGCACCCTTCGCGGGCCACGAGGTCGGCGCCGGCGTCGCCGGGGTGGGAGTACGCGGGGAGCGGGAGGTCGGGGTCGAGGCGGACGACCTCCAAGGCGGGCAGCTCGGGCACGACCGCTACCTTCGCACGACGTGCTCGTCTGGATGGACCTCGAGATGACCGGGCTCGAGCCCGACAAGGACGTGATCGTCGAGATCGCCACGCTCATCACCGACGACGAGCTCGAGATCGTCGCCGAGGGCCCCGACGTCGTGGTGCACCAGCCGCCCGAGGCCATGGCGGTGATGGGCGACTTCGTGCGCAACATGCACACGAAGTCCGGGCTGCTGCCGCTGATCCTGGCGTCGACGACGTCGCTGGAGGAGGCCGGGGCCCAGACCCTCGCGTTCATCCGGGAGCACGTGCCGGTGGCGGGGTCGACGCCGTTGTGCGGCAACTCGATCGGCACCGACCGTCGCTTCCTCGCCCGGTACCTGCCCTCCATCGAGGGCCACCTGCACTACCGCAGCATCGACGTGTCGACGGTCAAGGAGCTGGCCCGGCGCTGGTACCCCGAGACGTTGAAGGACCGTCCGGAGAAGGACGGCCGTCACCGCGCCCTCGACGACATCAGGGACTCGGTGGCCGAGCTGCGGTACTACCGCCGGGCCGTGTTCCGGGCGGCGACGCCGTCCGGTGACGCACCCGCGACGTGACCGCGAGTCCTTTCCGGTAAATGCATTGACGCCACCCGTTGGTATGTGGTGTCCTCAGCGCACGACCGGGAGGGCACCTCTGCCCGCCCCTGACTTGGAGCGATCGATGGACGACATCACCGGCATCACGCAGATGGGCATGCAGCTCGTCGCCGGTGACTCGCGCCCCTGCGCCGGTTCCGGTCGTTCGATCTCCGCCTCCCGCCCGTGGTCCGGCACGACCACCCACGCGCAGGCCGACTTCGCCGCCGCCAACGGCACCAAGCCGGCCACCCCCGTGCTCGTCGACATGCCGAGCACGCAGCGCCACCGACAGCCAAGAGGCACCCCGTAGGAACGCTCCTACCAGGGAAGCACTCAGAGGCCGTCGGAGAAATCCGGCGGCCTTTCTCGTTCTCCGGCCCCGGCTCCCGAAACCAACCGACCGAAGCGAAAATGCGAACCAGAAGGGGGACGGCGATGATCGTCGCCGAGTACACCGAAGAGCTCGAACCCGACAGTCTCGGCGCCGGCGACACCTCGTGGTGGGCCGACGCCCGCTGCAACGATGCCGCCGGCACCATGACCGGTCTGTTCTTCAGCGACGAGCTGCAGGACATCGCCCGGGCCAAGCAGATCTGCGCGCTCTGCCCGGTCCTGGTCGACTGCCTCGAGGGCGCCATCGAGCGGCGCGAGCCGTGGGGCGTCTGGGGCGGCCAGCTCTTCCTCAACGGTCGGATCCTGGCGAGCAAGCGCCGCCGGGGCCGTCCACCCAAGACCCCTCGTCCCGAGGACCAACTGCCGGAGATCGCGATCCCGGCCCACCTGGTCGGTCGGGTCGAGCTCAGGACCGCCTGACCCCGTCTCCGTGCAGGGAGGTCGGTGGGCGGGTCGGGGCAACGGAAGCGCCACCGGTGGGGTCCCCCCGCCCACCGGTGGCCACGCGAGCCCCGGCCCGCCTGTCGGGCGGTACCGTCGATCGATGCGCCGGGCCTTGATCGTCAGCCTTCTGCTGGCCGGGGTCATGGCGGTGGGGTGCACCGATGCACCGGACACGGCGGGCCCGACGAACGACGAACCCACCGAGGGCGAGCCCGAGGCCAACGCCACCGAGCGAGTGCTCACCGGCCTCGGCGAGGGGGCCGGCGAGGTCGACCTGGCGGGCTTCAGGGGAACGCCGCTGGTCGTCAACTTCTTCGCCTCCACCTGCGTGCCGTGCGTCGAGGAGATGCCGGCCATCGAGCGGGTGTTCCAGGCCGGCGCCGGCCGCTTCGCGGTGGTCGGCGTGGCCGTGAACGACCGCGTCGACGACGCCCTCGCGCTCGTCGAGCGCACCGGCGTGACCTGGGACCTCGCCACCGACCCCGACGGCACCTTCATCCGCGCCATGGGCGGTCTCTACCTGCCGACCACCGCCCTGATCGACGCCGAGGGTGAGGTCGTCGAGGTGCGCACGGGGACGCTCGACGCCGACGAGCTCGTCGACCTGCTCGACGAGCACCTCGGCCTGCGCGTGGAGCTCTGATCTGAGCGTGCTCGAGGGCGACTTCGCCATCGCGTTCGCCCAGGGGATGGTGGCGGTGGCCAACCCCTGCGGCTTCGCCATGCTGCCCGCCTACCTGTCGTTCTTCGTCGGCCTCGAGGGAGTCGACACCGCCGACACCCGGAGCTCCCTGTCCCGGGCCCTCGCCGTCGGCCTTTCGGTGTCGGCCGGGTTCGCGGTGACCTTTGCGGTGGCGGGCCTGATCATCCGGCACCTGACCGACGCGCTGTTCGACATCGGGCCGTGGGTGACGGTGGTGATCGGCGCCGGGCTCGTCGTGCTCGGGCTGGCGCTGCTCAACGGCCGCGAGCTGAAGCTGGCGCTGCCCCGCCTCGACCGGGGCGGCGCGTCGGGCAGCCCGCTGTCGATGGCGCTCTACGGCGTGTCGTACGCGGTCGTGTCGCTCGGCTGCACGATCCCGCTCTTCCTCAGCGTCGTCGGCACCACCATCACCCGGACCAGCCTGCTGTCCGGCGTGGCCGTGTTCGTGGCCTACGCCGCCGGCTTCACCGTGCTGCTCACGAGCCTCACGATCGCGGTGGCGCTCGGCCGCCGCACGTTCGTCGGCTCGATCCGGCGCGCCCTCCCATGGATCCAGCGCATCAGCGGGGCCCTCGTCGCGCTGGCCGGCGCCTACGTCGCCTGGTACGGCTACTACGAGGCCCGCCGCTTCGGTGATGACGACGCCCTCGTCGAGGGCGTCACCGGGTGGTCGTCGGACGTGGCCCGGTGGATCTCCGACGCCGGGCCCACCACCCTCGGCCTGGTCCTCGCCCTCGTCATCGCCGCCGCCGCCGTGTTCGTGGCGTCCGCCCGCTCCCGAGCCCGTGCTCGCTGAACTGCTCGCCCACCCCGGGGTCGAGGAGGACCTCGAACTGCGGAGCGCGTTCGGGATGATGGCCTTCCACGGCGGCAGCCTCGAGCGGGGCACCGACACCATCGCCGCCGCCGCCGCCGCCCGCAGCGGGGCGTCGCTGTACGCGATCCGCCAGCCCCCCGACCTGCGCTGGCACATCCCCTCGATCGACCTCGACCCGGCCGCCTCGCCGGCGCTGACCCGCTTCCTCGGCCACGTCGAGGTGGCGGTGGCCGTGCACGGCTACGGCCGGGACGGGATGTGGACCACGCTCCTGCTCGGCGGGCGCAACCGGGCCCTCGCCGCCGAGCTCGGCGTCTCCCTCCGCCACCAGCTCGGCGACGGCTTCACGGTCGTCGACGAGCTCGACGACGTGCCGGCCGACCTGCGGGGCGTGCACCCCCGCAACCCGGTGAACGGACCGGCCCGTCAGGGCGTGCAGCTCGAGCTCCCGCCCCGGGTGCGCGAGGGGAACGACGTCCCCACGTACCGGGCCGAGTACTCCGAAGCCATCGTCGAGGCGCTCGCCAGCGTCGCCCGGTCGTGGATCGCCGGCTCGTGAGCGCAGCCGCGAGCGCCAAGGTCGACCTGGTCGTGTCCGACCTCGACGGCACCCTCTGGCACCTCGACCACGACCTGCACCCGCGCACGCGGGAGGCGATCGTCGAGCTCGACCGACGCGGCGTGCCGCTGCTGATCGCCACCGGCCGGCGCGTGCAGTCGACGGCGGCACCGCTGGCCCGCTTCGGGCTGGCCCCGCCGGCCGTCTGCCTCAACGGTGCCCTCGGGGTCGACCTCGCCACCCACGAGCGGTTCCACCGGGCCGCGTTCTCGACCGACGCCGCGACGCGCGTGCTCGCCGCGTTCCGGGGCGCAGGGCTGCGGCCCTGCGTGTACGTCGACCGCGCCGACGACATCGCCGTGTACCTCGACCCCGCGCCGTCGACCCACCCCGACCACGTGACCAGCTTCGGCCCGGCGGCGGGCACCGACGACCTCGACCGGGTCGTAGCCGAGGAGGCTGTCCTCTGCCTTTCGGTGCTGGGCCGGCCGGTCGACGAGCTCCAGCGTGTCGTCGACGCCGTGGGCGACGCCGGCATCGCGCACCTCGGGCCCGACCGGGGCTACGGCGACTGGACGCTGACGGTCGCCGGCCCGGGCATGTCGAAGTGGGAGGGGGTGCTCGCCTACTGCGCCCACGCCGGCCTCGACCCAGACCGCGTGCTGGCCATCGGCGACGGCCCGAACGACCTCGAGCTCCTCAGCGGCGCCGCCGTCGCGGTCGTGACCGACGACGCCCACCCGGCCGTGCGCGACATCGCCCACCACGTCGTCGGCGCCGCCCTCGTCGGCGGCTGGGCCGACCTCCTCGACCTCGTGTGAGACGACGGGTTGCCGACCGGCTCGCTCAGCGACCGGTGAGACGGGTGAGCAGCGTTCGACGGTTGCGGGCGCCGGTCTTGGCGAAGATCGACTTCAGGTGGTCCTGCACGGTGTGTTCCGACACGAAGAGCTCCTCGGCGATTGTCCTGGTGTCGGCGCCCGCCGCGAGGTGGCCGACGAGCTCCGTCTCCCGGGCCGTGAAGGCGTGGCTCCGGGCGAACAGCGAGCGTCGTTCGGCGGGCGACGTCGGCTCGATCGTCACGGCGATGTCCTGGTCGGCGTCGCGGCTGGCGTCGGCGACCCGGGCCGCTCGCAACGTCATCCAGATGCCGTCGCGCAGGTGGACGCGCGCAGACGGCTCGTGGCTGTCCACGCCGGCTTCGACCGCGAGGAGCTGCGCGGCGACGTGGTAGGCGCCGGCGGGGATCGGTCGCCGGTCGCCGTCGGGCGGAACCAGGGCGCGGAGGTAGGCCTCGGTCTCCGCCGTCTGCGCCTTCACCTCGAGGCTCGGGGAGAGAAGGAGCACGGCCGGTCCGGAGCGGGCCAACGGCGAGCTCGCCTGGAACGTCCTCGCCTGGCAGCTGCGGAGCGCCTCCGTGACCGGCCCGGCGACCGCCTGCAGGTAGGCCTGCTCGGCGGCGATGAACGGCGACGTGCCGCCCGAGCGCCACAGGTCGAGCCAGGCCCAGCAGCCGTGCTGGTCGCGGAACACCACCGAGGCCACATCGACGACGGAGTACGACGACAGAACCTCGCGCCAGACGAGGCTTTGCGCCGCGTCGCCGCCGGTGGCGCCCACCAACGTGGCGACGGAGCCGGCGAGCGAGGTCCACCGGTTCGTCGGCGTGAGGTACTTCGCCCGGATCAGGCGGGGCACGTCGGCGACCGACGGCGTGTCGGCGAGCGGCGCGCTGCCGACTTCGGTCTCTGCGTCGGTGAGGACCCAGGCGTAGGACTCGAAGCCGACGCGCGACGCGAGCTCCTGCACGAGCGCCAGCCGCAGCGCCCGCTCGTCGTCGTGCTCCTGGCAGATGCGACGGACCTGCTCGACCGCCCGGGCGCCGAGTTCGCGGGCCAGGGGCACGGACCGAACAGTAGGAAACCCAGGAACCTGGGATGGGCCCGCTGCTCCCCGTCCGTCATGGTCCACCCATGCCGACGCTGCACATCGAGCACCCCATCACCGACCTGGCGACCTGGACGGCCGCGTTCGACGCGTTCGCCGCGGTCCGGCGCGAGGCCGGCGTCCTCGCCGAGCAGGTGCGCCACCCGGTCGGTGACCCGGCCTTCGTAGTCGTCGACCTCGAGTTCGCCGAGGTCGAGCAGGCCGAGGCGTTCCGCGGGTTCCTCGAGGCGAACGTGTGGGCGGTGCCCGCGAATTCGCCGGCGCTGGCCGGCAGGCCGGAAGCAACCATCCTCGTCACCGTCGAGCGGTCGTAGGGGCCTTCCTGTGTCTCCATTCGATTCCGGGGTCACGCGTTGAGGGCTTCGCCGGGGCGGTCGGGACCCCTTCAGCTCAGGGGGCGAGGCGGGTCACGGCCCACGGCTCGGTCGGTGCCGGCCGGGTGAACTGGAAGCGGTCGTGCATGCGGTGGTCGCCGTGGAGCCAGAACTCGATCGAGTCCGGGACGAGGCGGTACATGCCCCAGTGGGGCGGCCGGGGGATGTCGGCGCCGGCGAAGCGGGCGTCGAGCTCGGCCCAGCGGCTCTCCAGCCAGGCCCGGTCCGGGATGGGCTGGCTCTGCTCCGACGCCCACGCCGCCAGCTGGCTGCCCCGGCCCCGCGTGCGGAAGTAGGCGTCGCTCTCCGCATCGGGCGCGATGCCGACCGCGCCGGTGACGATGACCTGCCTGCCGATGGCGAACCACGGGAACACGAGGCAGGCCCGGGGGTTCTCGGCCAGGTGCCGGCCCTTGCGGGACAGCCGGTTCGACACCCAGGCGAAGCCCTCGACGTCGGCCGCCTTCAGCAGCACGTGCCGGGCCAGGGGCTGGGCGCCCGGCGCCGCCGGCGCGGTGGACAGGATCATGGCCGTGGGTTCGGGCAGGCCGGCCGCCACCACGTCGTCGGACCAGCGCCGGAACTGCGCGACCGGGTCCGGATCGAGGTCGGCGAGGTCCATCGGCCGGAGGCTAGGAAGCCGCCATGCTCCGCACCGAACGGGACGGTCGGGTCGCCACCCTTTGGCTCGACCACCCCCCGATCAACCTCCTCGACCTCGACCTCATGGTCGCCATCGACGGCGCCACCGCCGAGCTGGCCGCCGATGAGGCGATCTCGGTGGTGGTGCTCCGGTCGGCCGTGCCCGGGTGGTTCATCGCCCACGCCGACGTCGGCCTGCTGCTCGGCCTCGACCCGGCCACCGCCGGCCCGCCGCCCGAAGGGCTCGGCTTCTTCCACGTCATGGTCGAGCGCCTGCGGACGATGCCGAAGCTCACGATCGCCGTCATCGAGGGCGTGGCCCGGGGCGGCGGCAGCGAGCTCGCCCTGGCCTGCGACGTGCGCATCGCGTCGACCGCTGCAGTGCTGGGCCAGCCGGAGGTCGCGCTCGGCATCCTGCCCGGCGGCGGCGGGACGCAGCGCCTGGCCCGGCTCCTGGGCCGGGCCCGGGCGCTCGAGGCCGTGCTCGGCTGCGACGACGTCGACGGGGCCACCGCCGAGCGGTGGGGCTGGGTGAACCGGGCCCTCCCGCCCGCCGAAGTCGAGCCGTTCGTCGACCGCCTGGCCCGGCGG
>JACDCH010000328.1 GCA_013694495.1 Acidimicrobiia bacterium
GTCACCCGGCCGGCGACGTCGAAGAGGTCCTTGACCGCCAGGCGGACCCCGTCGAGCGGGCCGCCGGCGGCGCCCGCCACCAGCAGCCCGGGCCCGTCGACGAACGCGCCGTCGGGATCAGTGGGTACGTGCCACGTCGCCCCGGCGCTCATCTCCCGGACATGGAACCACACCCCTGGGCGCGGGGCGGCCCGGCCGGAGGGTGCCAGCCGGACCGTTCCGTCCTGCGCGCACCCTCCGGTTCCGGGCGGCCGCCGTCTACCGGCGCCCCGGCTCGCACCCCAACCCGCAGCATCGCGTCGCGTCCGCCTGAGACAGCGGAGCGCGTCAGGCGGCTCGGCGTCCGGCCCGGCGGACCACCACGGCGATGAGGGCGACGAGCAGCCAGGGCTCGGCCAGGGTCGTCCCGGTGCTGGCCAGGAGGCCGCCACCGGTCGAGGTGCCCGGCGCGGTCGGCGCCGCCTCGGAGGCTGCGACTGCGGAGATGTCGAAGCGGGCGCCGTTGACGTCGCCGTGCTCGGTGACCACCGCGCCCGGCGCCACGTGGGCGGCGTCGCCCGGACCGAGCACGACCGGGGCCACCCAGCCGCCGGCGCCGTCGGGCCGGGCGACGACCATCTCGACCCGGCCGTCGGCCCGCTCCACGGTCACCGTGGCGGCGACGACCGCACCGGTGTCGGCCCAGGGCCGGAACCGGCAGAAGGCGCAGTACCACTGGTCGTCGGCGACGGTGCCGGTGTCGTAGCGGAAGAGCTGCCGGCTCCCACCGAGCACGCCGAAGGGCGACGCGTAGGAGTCGGGGTAGTCGACCGGACCGATCACGTGCGTGTGGCCGCTCGCCTCGTCGGCGTACCGGCCCGCGGGTCCGAACGTGAGGCGGACGGCGCCCCCGTCGTCCACCGCCGACTCGATCGTGACGCCGTCCCAGGGGCGGACGTCGAACGGCTCCGACGTCAGCCCGTAGGGCGCCGTCGTCAGCGGCGCGGCGCGGTGGTGGCCGCCCACGACGAACCGATAGGTGCCGGGCGGGGTGGTGATGCGGGGCACGCCCAGCGCGTCGGGCAGGACGACGTCGGAGCCGAAGGCCTCGAAGGCGGCCGTCCACTCCCAGACGAAGGCGCCGGCGAGGACCGACGGCAGCTCGGCGAGGGTCGGGAAGCGCAGCTGCACCTGGACCTCGCCCTCGCTCGTGGCGTAGGGCTGCCAGGCGCCGTCCACGAGCCGCTCGACGGCGACGTCGGGCAGGTCGACGTAGTTCGAGCCGCCGACGAAGCGCAGGTGCGCGGCTGCGTAGCGGGTGATGTCGGCCGGCTGCTCGAGCACCGCCGGGCGTCCGCCGTCGACGTACGCGGCCGCCTCCCAGACCACGGCGTCGGCGGCGGCGAGCTCGCCGAGGGCGGTCGTCAGCGTGGCGGCGCGGGTCGACTCCGCCTGGTACACGAGGTCGAGCGGGGTGGGCTCGTAGGCCGGGCCGCCATTCAGTGACGCGGCCAGCGCCACGAGGCGGGTGGCGAGGAAGTCGGCGCCGTGGAGACCGAGCCCGTTGAGCGCCTTGCGGTAGTGCTCGTGCGAGCGCATCTCGCGGTACTCGGGCACGTAGCCGAAGTAGTCGTTCGCCATGCCGACCGCGATCGCCATGCCGTAGCCGTGGTCGGTGGCCTCGCCGTGGGTGAAGTTGCCGAACACGTCTTCGGGCGCCGCCGGCTCGGCCATCCCGAACAGCGACGCCGCGTCGGTCTCCCACCCGGCGGCGTCGTTGTTGATCTGGGCGAGCATGCGCCGGTAGTCGAGGTCGGACACGGGCGGCAGGTCCTCGGCCGGGCCCTGCGGGTTCGCGCACGTCCACGTGCTGCCGTCGCCGGGCACGCACCACGCACGCCCCGACGGGGTGCGGTGCCGGGTCCAGTCCCAGCCGATCCACTCGTTGCCGTCGACCCGGTCGAGGCGCGTCTGGATGTTCAGCGCGCCGTCGGTGAACTGCTCGCAGGGGCAGAACGTGGCCACGATGTCGCCCAACCGCATCGCCATCAGGTGCACCGCCGCGGTCTCCTCGACGGCGGTGAACGACGGCACGAAGTAGCTGGCCGGCACCGGCACACCCGAGGCCAGGAGCTGCTCGTAGATGTCCCGTTCGTCGAACGGCGTCGCCTCCACGATCGGGACGCCGACCTCGGCGAGCGTGTCGTCGCAATCGGGCAGGCCGAGGAGGGGCAGTTGCGGGTGGCCGTGGAAGAGCCCCGAGGTGTTGCAGTTCGAGACGCCCGGCACCGGCCGCTCGGTCGGCGGCGCCACCCGCACGGAGGTGCTGGCCACCGTGGCATCGGTGGTGAAGGGCACGAGCGCGATGGGCGGTCCGGCGCGGCGGGGGGCGTCCGGGTCGTAGGGCGCCGTGGCCGCGCCGGCGTCGATGGCGGCGTAGGCGCGGTGCACGGCGTCGGCCCACAGGCGGGCGCCGTGATCGAGGTTCTCGAAGCCGTTGTCCTCGAACTCGCGGCGCGCCGCCGGCTCGTGCACGCGCTGGTCCTTGTGCGGCCCCGACGTCCCCGTCTCGCGCTGGCTCATCACCGTCGTGGTCCCGAGCTCACGGTCGATGACCCGCATCGCGGCGTGGGTGATGTCGCCGTTGACGACGTCGTAGCCCCACGTCCACTCGGGGTGGATGCCGAGCGTGACCCAGTTCGCGTAGGGACGGGGCCGGGCCGGGTCGCTGAGGTCGTCGAAGCGGACGACGCTGACCATCCCGGTCGTGTGGGAGAACGGTTGACCGGCAGGGGTGCCGTCGGTGGCGACCTGGGGGCCGTAGGTGTGCCCGCCGATCTCGTTGAACGGCACGGTCGCACCGGCCATGCGCACCGGCCGGAGCTCGCCGGCGGCGTCGATCACCGCCCGGGCCATGCCTTCGGCGACGTAGGCGAAGAAGCGGAGGTCGAAGACGTCCTGGAAGATCCAGGTCCCCCAGCCGGGCGTGGAGTAGAAGGCGGAGTTGTGGTTGTGGCTGGCGGTGACGGCCAGGTTGCCGGCGCCGATGCCCGAGACCGGCCCCGGGGCGAGGCCGAGCCCGACGTTGCGGTCGTGGGCCTCGAGGAGCTCGGCGACCCGTCGGTTCAGGAGGTCGTTGGGCAGGTACAGGTCGTTGCCGACGATGGCCACCCGGCCACCGCGGCCGTCGTCGACCACCAGGGCACGGCTGACGATCCGCGAGTAGAGCGCGTCGGCCGGTCGCTTCTTGATGGCGTGGAAGTAGGGGTCGACGAAGTCGGGGCCGAGCGGCGGCTCGGTCGCGGCGAACTGGCCGCCCGACGCGCCGAGGTGCCACGACAGGTCCACCGACGCCACGCCCGCCTGCAACGAACCGGGCGCCTGGAGCGCCGCCGGCGGGGCTGACCCGGTGCCGAGGGCGACGCCGGCGCTGGCCACCCCTACGAGCAGCGCGACAGCGGTCGCAGCCGCCCAGCAGGCGGGACGTCGGGGCACCCACCTAGGTTCGCCGTCGGTGAGGAGGGTCCTGTGCGTCGTCGTCGTGCTCGCGGTCGCGGCGCTGGCAGGAGCAACGGCACGGGGCGTGGCCCAGGCGCAGGCGGGGACCCTGCGAGCAGGCATCGGCCTGGCCGACCTCACGCCGCCCGTCGGTACCCCGATGTTCGCCTACACAGCGCGAGAGGCCGTGGTGAGCGGGGTCGCGCCCTTCCTCGACCAGGAGACGTTCGACACCAACTTCTTCGCCAAGACCTTCCTCGCGACGGTCGGCGTCCACACGCGCGTGCGGGCCCGGGCGATCGTGCTCGAGCAGGGGGGCACGAAGGTCGCCCTCGTCCAGGTCGACCTCGGCGGGCTCCCGTACGAGCTGCACCAGGCGGTGGTCCAGCGCATCGAATCCACCGGCATCGACCGCGACCACCTCCTCCTCAGCGCCACCCACAGCCACGGCTCGGTCGGCCCGATCTGGCCCCTCACCCACAGCGGCTACCAGATCCTCGGCGGCGACCTCCTCGACCCGCGGGTGTTCGGCCTCGTCGCCGACCGGATCGCCGCCGCGGTGCTCGACGCCGACGCCACGCTGGCGCCGGCCCGGGCTGCCGTGGTGCGCCGTGACGTCCTCGACGCCACCCGCAACCGCAACCTCGGCCCGCACCTACGGAACACGGACGAGGCGCACGGCGGTCGCGACGACGACCTGCCCCACAGCATCCCCGCCGAGCTCACCGTCCTGCGCGTCGACCGGGCCGACGGGAGGCCGCTGGGCGTGTGGAGCGCGTTCGGCATCCACGGCACGAGCTTCGGCGCCGACATGCTCCACTTCACCGGCGACAACCAGGCCTGGTCGGAGCGGCTGGTCGAGGACGGGCTGCGGGCCCGCGCCGGCCTCGGGCCCGACGACCTCGTCGTGCACGCTCAGGCCAACGGCGCCGAGGGCGACGTCTCACCGCGGGGCGCGTCGCTCCGCCTCGGCGAGATGCCCGGCGCCGCCCCTCCCATCGGGGGTGATGCCGACCTCGACCTGCACCACCCCGGCGGCGCGTTCTCGTCGGCCGAGCTCGCCGGCACACGGGTCGCCGGCGCCGTGCTGGCGGCGTGGGACGACGCCGGACCGCTGCTGCGCGACGACCTCGCCCTCGCCGCTCGCTTCGCGCTC
>JACDCH010000348.1 GCA_013694495.1 Acidimicrobiia bacterium
GTCGTAGAGGGGGATGTCCTCGGGCCGGCGCAGCAGCGTGGCCCGGCCGGCCCAGTAGGCGCCGTCGGTCCCCCGGTCGCGGACCTCGGCCAGAGCCCGGGCGAAGGCGACGGTGGCGCCGACGGGCACCTCGACCCCGGCGGCCCGCATCGTCGCGCTGAGGGTGGCGGGCACCGCGGCCGATTCGAGCAGCGCGGCCAGCGCAGCGGCGTCAGGCACCGGCGGCGACCCCGGCCAGCAACGCCCCGAAGCCGTGGTCGCGCACCCGCTCGGCGTCCTCGCGGTACTTGACCACGGTGCCGAGCGTCGCCGCGGCCACGCCCTCGTCGAGGATGGTGCACCCGAGGGCGGCGACGGCCCGGGCCCAGTCGATCGTCTCGGCGATGCCGGGCGGCTTGTACAGACCGAGCTGGCGCAGCCCAGCAACCGCGCCGGCGACCTGGCGGGCCAGGGAGCCGGCCACCTCGGGCGCCCGGACGGCGACGATCGCCACCTCGCGCTCGAGATCGGGGTGCTCGACCCAGTGGTAGAGGCAGCGGCGCTTCAGGGCGTCGTGGACGTCGCGCGTGCGGTTCGACGTGAGGACCGCGACGGGCGCGACCGCGGCCGTGATCGTCCCGAGCTCGGGGATCGTGACGGCCCAGTCGGCCAGGAGCTCGAGCAGGAACGCCTCGAAGTCGTCGTCGGCCCGGTCGATCTCGTCGATGAGGAGCACGGGGGCGGGCGCCCCGACGGTGCCCGCCAGCGCGGTGAGCAGCGGCCGGCGCACGAGGAACCGCTCGTCGTAGAGCTCCGCCTCGAGCGCCTCCACCGCGGTGCCCTGGGCCCGGCCGGCGGACTCCGCGGCCCGCAGGTGGAGGAGCTGGCGGGCGTGATCCCACTCGTAGAGGGCCTGGCTGGCGTCGATGCCGTCGTAGCACTGGAGGCGCACGAGGGGGCCGCCCGTCCAGGCTGCGACGGCCCGGGCCACCTCGGTCTTGCCGACGCCGGCGTCGCCCTCGAGCAGCAGCGGCCGCTGGAGCCGCAGGGCCAGGAACACCGCAGTGGCGAGGCCCTCGTCGGCGAGGTACCCCTGGGCGCCGAGGCCGCTCGCGACCGCGCCGACCGTCAGCTCGTCGTCGGTGCTCGAGCCCCCCGTCACGACGGCGCAGGTTACGGGTCGACCCGGCTCTACGCTCCGCCACCCATGGACCTCGGCATCACCGGAAGAACCGCCGCCGTGGCCGCTGCGTCGGCCGGGCTCGGGCTCGCCTCGGCCCGGGCGCTGGCCGCCGACGGGGTGCGGGTCGTCATCTGCGGGCGCGACCAGGGACGGATCGACGCCGCCGTCGCATCCCTCCCAGGGTCGGGCCACGTGGGTCTGGTGGCCGACGTCGGCACGCCGGTCGGGGCCACCGCCTTCGTCACCGGCACCATCGACGCCCTCGGCGCCGGCCCCGACATCCTCGTGACGAACGCGGGCGGGCCGCCGCCGGGGACGTTCTCGTCGACCCCGCTCGAGGCCTACCAGGCCGCCCTCGAGCTCAACCTGCTGTCGGTCGTGGCCATGTGCACCTCGGCCGTGCCGGCGATGCGCGAGCGGGGGTGGGGTCGGATCGTCGCCATCACGTCGATCGCGGTGAAGCAGCCCGTCGGCGCGCTCATCCTGTCGAACACGGCCCGAGCCGGCGCCACCGGCTTCCTGAAGACGCTGGCCACCGAGGTGGCCGCCGACGGGGTGACGGTGAACTCCGCGTTGCCGGGCCTCCACTCGACGGATCGGCTCGTGCAGCTCCACGGCGGTGATGCCTCGGCGGCCGCGGCCTCGGTCCCCACCCGGACGCTCGGCGACCCGGCCGACTTCGGCGCGGTGGTCGCGTTCCTGTGCTCGGAGCAGGCGCGGTTCCTCACCGGCGCCGCCATCCAGATCGACGGCGGCGCCTACCCCGGCTTGCTCTGACCTCCTCAGAGATCGGCGTGGGCGAGGTCGTTGACCTGATCCTCGTCGGCGACCTTGATGTGGAGGGCGGCGAACAGAGGGATGGCGAGGTCGACCACCTGGTCGGGGCCGATGATCGTGTGCCGCAGGGCGTCGGCGCCGAGGGCCCCGGTGAACGTCGAGCCGTGGAGCGCGACCCGGTTGAAGGAGGCGGTCGACAGCTGGGCGCCGTCGAGCCGGCAGCGCAGCAGGCGCGACCCGTCGATGCGGGCGTCGTAGAAGTCGGCGCCGGTGAGGTCGCAGCCGTCGAGCTCGCTGCGGTCCCATGTGCTCGACCGCAGCCACGCCTCGGTCATCGGCGCGCCGGTTATCTCCACGTGCTCCGCCTTCAGCTCGGGGGCGACGACGCCGGTGAGCCACCTGTCGGACCCGGCGCACTGGCGGAACCCGCCCGTCCCCGAGTCGTGGTGGCAGTCGATCCGCGACGAGACCCCGGCGTTCGACCCCCGGCTCACGCCCACCGCCTACATGGGCGCGATCGTCGAGTGCTTCCGACACGCGCCCGGCGTGCGCCGCAGCGCCCACCCGACGGTCTCGTTCGCCGCCGTCGGCCCCCACCGCGACACCATCGTCGACGACCACGCGCTCGACGGCGCGATGGGCGAGGCGTCGCCGCTGGCCCGCCTCTACGACCTCGACGCCCGGGTGCTGCTGCTCGGCGTCGGCCACGCCAACAACACGTCGCTCCACCTGGCCGAGGCGCGGGCCGAGCCCGACGGGCCGTGGGGGACCGAGGGATCTCCGGTGCTCGTCGACGGCGAGCGGCGCTGGGTGACCTACACGAGCCACGACGGCGACGCCTCCGACTTCGAGGCGTGCGGCGCCGCCTTCGCGGCCAGCGCGCCGAGGGCCGAGCGCACCGGCCCGGTCGGCGCCGCCACAACC
>JACDCH010000398.1 GCA_013694495.1 Acidimicrobiia bacterium
ACCGCTCACATGACGAGCAGAACTCGATGATCCGTCGCTACATCGCTTGGCGAAACCGCCACGCCAACGACGAGGCACTTCGTGAACTTGTGAAGCGCGCAAACGTTGCCTGACGCGGCACTAGCGATGGCGGGCCACGCCGGCCCGCAGCCACTCGCACCACTCCTCGATGCCCTCACCGGTGCGGGCGCTCGTCTGGATCACGGTCGCCTGCGGGTTGACCGCGTGGAGGTTGGCGAGGAAGCGGTCGAGGTCGAAGTCGAGGTGGGGCAGGAGATCGATCTTGTTCACGAGGACCACGTCGGCCGCCCGGAACATGACGGGGTACTTGAGGGGCTTCTCCTCGCCCTCGGTGACGGCGTAGACCATCGCCTTGGCGTGCTCGCCGACGTCGAACTCGGCCGGGCACACGAGGTTCCCGACGTTCTCGATCACGAGCAGATCGACACGGTCGAGGGGCAACCGGGTGAGGCCCGACCGCACCATCACCGCGTCGAGGTGGCACTCGCCACCGAACCCCGCGCTCGTGTTCACCAGGGAGATCGTGGCGCCGAGGCCGGACAGCTCGTCGGCGTCGAGGCTCGTGGCGATGTCGCCCTCGAGCACGCCGACCCTGAGCTCCTCGCCCAGCGCGACCAGCGTGCGCTTCAGGACCGAGGTCTTCCCTGCGCCCGGTGAGGACATCACGTTCACGGCCCACACGCCGTCGGCCTCGAACCCGCTCCGGTTCGACGCCGCGATCCGGTCGTTCTCCGACAGGATCGACTCGAGCACCGCCACGCGGGACGGCCCGGTCTCCGGGTAGCCGCTGTGGTCGCCGACGTCGCGGTGCTCGTGGTCGTGCTCGTGGTCGTGCGGGTGGCCGTGGTCGTGGTCGTGGCTGGTGCCGTCGGAGTGGCGGTGGAAGCGGCCCATCAGCGCACCCCGGCCCCGACGTCGAAGGAGGCGATCTCGAACTCCTTGCCGGTGAGCAGCTCGACGTCGAGCCCGTCGCACGCCGCGCACGCCAGCACGGGCCAGTCGAGGGTGGTCTCGACGGCACAGGCGCGGCACCGCACGACGGCCGGAACGTGCTCGACCACGAGCTCGCACGCCTCGAGCGCGGTGCCCGCGGTGAGCATCTCCCACGAGAACAGCAGCGAGTCGGGGACGACCTGGCGGAGGTGGCCGATGCGCACGTCGACCCGTTCGAGCGGCCGACCGCCGGCCCGGGCCTCGACGGTCTCGACGATGGCCTGGCAGAGCGAGAGCTCGTGCACGGCTACGCCGAGGCCCGGCCGAGGCTGACGGCCGCCTCGCGGTGGAGCCGGCCGAAGTTGTAGTAGGCGGCGCAGGCGCCCTCGGAGGACACCATGCACGTGCCGATCGGTGTCTCGGGCGTGCATGCGGTGCCGAACACCTTGCACTCCCACGGCTTGATGACGCCCTTCAGCACCTCGCCGCACTGGCACGCCTTGGGGTCGGCCACCCGGACCCCGGGCACCGCGAAGCGGAGCTCGGCGTCCCAGGGCGCGAATTCGTCGCGCAGCTTCAGCGCGCTCTGGGCGATGAACCCGAGACCCCGCCACTCGAAGTGCGGGCGGAGCTCGAACACCTCGGCCAGGAACTGCAGCGCCCGCGGGTTCCCCTCGTCGCGCACGATGCGCGTGTACTGGTTCTCGATCTCGCAGCGCCCCTCGCTGATCTGGGTGAGGAGCATCTCGATCGCCTGCAGGATGTCGAGCGGCTCGAAGCCGGCGGTCACGAGGGGCAGCCCGTACTCCTGCGCCACGAAACGGTACGGGTGGTTGCCGACCACAGTGGACACGTGCCCGGGGCCCAGGAAGCCGTCGAGGCGGAGGTCGGGCGACTCGAGGATCGCCTTCACGGGCGGCACGATCGTGACGTGGTTCGAGAAGACGCTGAAGTTCATCACCCGGTCGGCCCGGGCCTTGAGCAGCGTGACGGCGGTGGACGGCGCCGTCGTCTCGAAGCCGACGGCGAAGAACACGACCTCCCGGTCCGGGTTGTCCACCGCGATCTTCAACGCGTCGAGCGGCGAGTACACGAAGCGCACGTCGCTGCCGCGCGCCTTGGCCTCGAGCAGCGTGCCCCGCCCGCCGGGGACCCGCATCATGTCGCCGAAGCTCGTGAAGATCACCCCCGGCGTCTCCGCCACGGCGATGGCGTCGTCGATGCGGCCCATCGGGATCACGCACACCGGGCAGCCGGGGCCGTGCACGAGCTCGACGTTGCGGGGCAGCACGTGCTCGATCCCGTGCCGGTAGATCGTGTGGGTGTGGCCGCCGCACACCTCCATGAACTTGTAGTGGCGCTCGGTCCCGGCCAGCGCCACGATGCGGGCCAGCACCCGGCGCGACGCCACCGGGTCGCGGTACTCGTCGACGAACCTCACCGGATCGTCCCCCGGAGCATCTCCATCTCGTCCTCCAGCCCCGACCCCATGAGCTTCAGCGAGGCCAGCGCCACCGCCGCCTCCTCCTCGTCGATCTTGGACATGGCGAAGCCGACGTGGATGAGCACCCAGTCCCCGGGCGCGAGCTCCTCGTCCTCCAGCAGGCCGATGTTGATCATGCGGCGCACGCCGGCGACGTCGACGCGCGCCAGTTGATCGTTGTCGGCGGAGAGCTCGACGAGCTGTCCGGGGATGCCGAGGCACATGCGGGCTCCTAGGGGACGTTGCGGCCGGTCACATGCGGCGCAGGCGCCGGTACCGGGCGATGTCGGGCCAGGAGATGGCGACCAGCACCAGGCCCATCACCACCACCAGTGCGACGAGGACGAGGAACACAAGACCGAGAGCTTCCATTCTTCACATCTCCCTGAGCTTGAGGTACCGACGGATGTCGGGGGCGATCTCCTTGACGACGACACCGACGGTGCCTAGGGCAACGAGCAGGATCAGGCGACGGAGCATGAGGTGTTCCTTTCGGCGATGAGGTTCTCGACCATGCGGACGGCGGGTTCGACGGCGGCGGCCACCGGTGCCGTCAGCCCGATGCCCTCCTCGAGGTCGGCGGGCTGGCACCCCACGACGAGCACCCGACCCACCTCGCCCCCCAGCCCCGCCACCATGGCCAGCACCGCCTGGGGGTCCATGAGGTGGGCATCGAGCTGGCCGGCCTCGGCGTCGAGGTCCGGTTCGAGCAGGCGCAGGGTCCCGGGGGCCTCGGCACCGGCGAGGGCGTCGACCAGCACGAGGTGGTCGTAGCCCTCGAGCAGGTCCAGCGCGAGGTGCACGCCGCGGATCCCGTAGTCCTCGACCCGGACGTCGTCGGGGAAGGGGCGTTCGACCAGGCGCTGGGCCACCTCGCTGCCGAAGCCGTCGTCGCGGTTGAAGATGTTGCCGATCCCGGCCACGAGCGTCTTCACCGGAGGGGCTCCACTTCGTCCGGGTGGAAGTACATGAAGCGGCCCCGGGACTGGTGTAGCTCGCCGTTCGGGTCGTCGTCCAGCACGACAGCGACGTGCTGGTCGCCGTCGACGTCGAAGAACACGCCCGCCACCTCGGCCACGAGGCCGATCAGGAACAGGTCCTGGGCGTCGGTGCGCCGGCCCGTCGCCTTCCCGGGCCGCAGCCGCACCTTGGTGCCCTTGGCGACATCGATGCCGTCGATGCGGATCGAGTCCTCCCACGGGTTCACCTCGGCGTCGACGGCCGGCTCCCACCATGGCAGCGCGGCCGGGTCGGTCGAGGCGGGCCCGCCGGGCACCGAGCGCATCTCGCCGTGCAGGCTGGCGAACACCTCGGGGGAGAACCCCTCGATGCGGTCGACGATCGCCGCCGCCCGAGGGTCGGTGCTGCGGGCCAGGCGCTTCTCGTCGTCGGTGAGCGTGAGGATGCGCAGCGCCAGGATCTCGTCGATCTCGGTGGCATCGCACATGTCGCCGGGGCTGGCGTCGGCCACGGCCGGGTGGTCGTAGAGGATGATCGGCGACGACAGCACGACGGTGGGGTCGTCGGGGTCGCCGACGAGCACGGGGAACGTGCCCTCTTGGGTGCAGCCCGCAACCGCGGCCCGGGCGAACTCGGCCGGCTCGAGCAACGAGACGAACGTGCCGTCCTCGACGTGGAGCAACGTGTGCACGGCCACGAGCGAGCGGCGCATCACCTCGTCGCGCGGCACCGTCGTGTCGCACCAGTCGGTGACGTTCTCGACGGTCACCCGCAGCTTGGTCAGCGGGTACGGCCCGGGGCTGTGCTCGGACTCGAGCCGCACCACACCGTCGACGGGCAAGGTCTCGCGCACGATCCGACCCGAAGACCCGAGCTCCTCGACGGTCCGGGCGCGGGGGAGGGAGATCGGCACCTCGCGCCGGCCGGGACGGGCCAGCGCGAAACCCTCGATGTCGAGGACGTGCTCGACCGCCTCGTCCCAGCTGGCGAGCAGCTCGCCGTCGACCTCGAGCTCGGCGACCGGCTCGAAGCCGTCCCCGACCGCCGCCTCCACGGTGCGGGTCTGCACCTGCAGGTAGCGGAGCTTCACGTGGACAGTGGCCTCGAGCCCGAACTCGACCACGCACTCGGTGCGCATGGCCCAGCGCTCGAACCCGTCGGCCTCGCTGTGCCGCCGAGGGGTCAGCACGCCGTACTGCCACCGCACCTGGTTCTTCGCCGCCGAGGCGCGGTACGGGTAGAGCACGTAGCCCTCCCAGAGGACGGCGTCGGCCACCCGCTGGGCCCGCTCGAACGGATCGGCGGTGGCGGCGGGACGGGCCGGTGCCATCACTCGGCTTCCTTCAGCAGGCGCTCGAAGGCGTCCTCCCACGAGGGCAGGGCGCGGTCGGCCTTGAAGCGGGTGAGTGCGTCGAGCGTGTCGCGCCGGACCCGGATCCAGCCGCTGTCGGGGAAGAACGAGTCCATCGTCGCCCGCCACACCGACACGGGCAGCCGGTGCGACGCCTCGACGTTCCAGGCGATCGGCTCCACCACGAGCCGGCCGTCGCGGTAGCCGAAGATCGTGCCGTTGAAGAGCAGGACGATCGGGATCTCGCCGTCGCCCAGGCCGTGGAGGTACTTCGCCGCCGCCACCTCGAAGTCGTACGTGCAGGGCACCGGGAGGTCGATGTCGAGGGTGCCGGTGAACTCGGCGACGGTGGTCGACACGTGCGTCCACAGGAACGGCTTCAACGTGTCGCCCCACCGGGGGGCTTCGCCGAACAGCTCGACGAGGCGCTCCTCCTCCGCCGGCGAGTAGCGGCGCAGCTGGGGCTCGATGCGGATCTGGGCCCGCAGGACCATCGCGTGCACCGGCTCCGCCTCGGTGCGGGTCAGGCGCAGCTTCAGCAGCAGCGTGGGCGCCGCGGCGTACGGGTCGGGGGCCCCGGAGAGCACCTCGATGGCGAGGCTCATCAGGCCCTCTCGCGGAGGCGCTCGAAGAACGCATCCATCGCCTGGCGCGCCTCGGTCCCGCCGTCGAAGCCCTTCCAGAGGCGGCGCAGCTCCCCGACCAGCTCGTAGCACGCGTCGATGGGAACGAGGAACGCGTCGCGGTGCTGGGCGTCGCGCCGGACGAGCAGCGCCTCGACGTCGGCTTCGAGGGTGCCGAGGACCTCGTTGTCGGCCACCAGCCGGTCCCACGCGTCGAGGGGCAGGAGCGACTCGGTCGCGCCCGCCGGGCTCGGGTAGAAGCCGGCGACCGCCCCGTTCGTCGAGTTGCGGAAGAAGAAGGCGACGCTCACCGGGATCTGCAGCGCGTCCCAGCTGCCGGGCGCGATCGAGAGCTCGCCGAGGTCGAGGTAGCGGTCGGGGACGGCGCGGTACTTCCCGCCGCCGGCGCCGCCGCTCGTGAACAGCAGCCAGCAGCCCCGGCAGGTGCACATCAGGCTTCGACTCTCGGTGTTGACCACGTGCTCGTGCTCGTCGGCGACGAGCTCGCCGCACATGTCGCACCGCTCCCCCGGCCGGGGGCGCGCCGGCGTCTTGCGGATCCGCTGCAGGATCGCGAGCGGGTCGACGGTGGGGCCGGCGGTCATCGGAGGGCCCCGACGGCGATGCGCACCTCGCCGCCCTCCTCGATGAGCGGCAGCGGGTCGAGGTGGGTGCCGTCGCCGTCGAGGCTGCGACCGGCGCGAGGCAGGTCGTACGCCGCGCCACACGCGCTGCAGCGCAGCACGGGGCCGTCGACGACGGCGCCGTCCAGCGCGCTGGCACACCGGCCGCACGCGCTGCGGTAGGCGTACAGCTGGGACCCGACCCGGCACACGATCAGCTTCGTCCCCTCGATCTCGAGCGGGCCCACCCGCCCGGGGGCCAGCGCCCGCAACCCGTAGATGGGCGCCATCGCCGGTGCAGGCTCGGGCTTGCGTCCGAGCGTGACGGGGATGGACGCCCCGGGTGCGGACGCGGCGCCCGCGGCGTCGGGGCCGTCGGGGGCCCCGCCGTCGACGGCGATGCGGGTGATCTCGGGAGCGGCCTCCTCGATGGCCCGCTGCACCGCCAGCTCCAGGGTGACCGACGACGACGCGCAGCCGTCGCAGCTCCCCAGCATCCGCAGCGTGACCACCCCCTCGTCGGCGTCGACGTCCAGCACCTCGACGTCGCCGCCGTGGGAGCCGAGGTAGGGCCGGACCGACTCGATGGCCTGGCGCACGCGGTCCTCGACCCCGACCGGGTGGAGGTCGTGGACGATCAGGAGCGACGAGACGAGCTCGTCGTCGGCCATGCGCCGCCGGAGCTCGCCGTCGTCGCCGGCCAGCTCGAGCACCCGCGCCAGGCCGCCGCCGTACAGGTCGGTGACGAGGGAGACGACGTCCTGCACCTGCTCCCAGGCGCGGTGGTCGAGGGACTGCTCGAGCAGCCCGAGCAGCTCCTCGATGCGGTCGCCCGCGGCCCGGAGGTCGACGGTCTCCGCCCGCTCCTCGGCGCCGGCGATCGCGTCAGCCCTCGATGGTCGGGAAGGCGGAGGGCGAGTGCTCCTTGCGCAGCACCTTGCCCTTGCCGAGGTACATGTGCACCCCGCAGGGCAGGCAGGGATCGAAGCTGCGGACGGCCCGCATGATGTCGATGCCCTTGAAGTCGTCGATCGAGTTCTCCTCGAAGATCGGCGTGTTCATGACGGCGTCCTCGTAGGGCCCGGGCGTGCCGTAGCTGTCGGTGGGGTTCGCGTTCCACGGGGTCGGCGGGTACGGGTGGTAGTTGGCGATCTTCCCGCCCTTGATGACCATGTGGTGCGACAGGACGCCCCGCACGGCTTCGGTGAAGCCGCAGCCGATGGCCTCGTCGGGCACCTTGAACTCGGCCCACGTCTTCGTGTGCCCGGCCCTGATCTCCTCGAGGGCCTTGCGGGCGAAGTGCAGCGCCGACGCCGCGGCGTAGGCCTGGAAGTACGTGCGGGCCCGGTTCCGCTCGATGGTGTTGGCCCACTGCGGGCAGTGCCACTCGAACGTGACCTCGCCCTTCAGCGCGGTCTTGGGGAGGTGGATCTGGACGCTGTGCCCTGTGGCCTTGATCTCGTCGGTGTTGACGAGACCCGACAGCGCCGTCGACCACAGCCGGGCCAGAGGGCCGCCGCCTGTGTCGAGGGCGAGGTGGTCGGTGCCGTCGAACCAGCGGGGCGACATGACCCAGCTGTAGTTGCCGCCGAAGTCCCGCTTCTGCGGCTTCGGGTTGGTGTGCTGGTTCCACGGGTGCCGGCGGTCGACCGGGTTGCCCAGCGGGTCCTTGTGCACGAACATCTCCTGGCCTTCCCAGTCGTCGTAGTACGAGTGGCCGAGGAGGATGCGGATGCCGAGGTTGATGTCGACGAGGGAGTTCGTGACCAGCTTGCCGTCGACGACGACACCGGGCGTGACGTACATGGCCCGACCCCACTCGGCCATGTCCTTGTACTCGAAGTTGCAGACGTCGGGGTCCTGGAAGGCGCCCCAGCAGCCGAGGAGGATGCGGCGCCGGCCGTTCTCCTCGTAGCCCGGGAGGGCCTGGTAGAAGAAGTCGAAGAGGTCGTCGTGCATGGGCACGACCTTCTTCATGAACTCCACGTAGCGCATCAGCCGGGTGATGTAGTCGGTGAAGAGCTGGATCGTGGCCGTGGTGCCCACGCCGCCGGGGTACAGCGTCGAGGGGTGCACGTGGCGCCCCTCCATCAGGCAGAACATCTCGCGCGTGTAGCGGGAGACCTGCAGCGCCTCGCGGTAGAACTCGCCCGAGAACGGGTTGAGCGACCGCATGATGTCGCCGATGGTGCGGTAGCCGTGGGCTTCGAAGTGCGGCGACTCGGTGCGGTTCGCCTGCTCGAGCACGCCGGGGTTCGTCTCGGCGACCATCTTCTCGCAGTAGTCGACGCCGACCAGGTTCTCCTGGAAGATGTTGTGATCGAACATGTACTCGGCGGCCTCGCCGAGGTTCACGATCCACTCGCCGAGGTTCGGCGGACGAACGCCGTAGGCCATCTGCTGGGCGTAACAGGAGCACACCGCGTGGTTGTCGCCGCAGATGCCGCAGATGCGGCTGGTGATGAAGTGGGCGTCGCGCGGGTCCTTGCCCTTCATGAAGATGCTGTAGCCGCGGAAGATGGACGACGTGCTCTGGCACTCCGCCACCGTGCCCTTGCCGAAATCGATCTTGGTGTAGATCCCGAGGCTCCCGACGATGCGGGTGATCGGGTCCCACGCCATCTCGACGAGGCCGTCGGCGTTGGCTGTCTTGGTGGTGGCCATGTCAGCTCCAGGTCTTCTTGTGTCCGGTGGTGAGCTCGGAGCCCTTGGTCCGCCACTTCGGTTCCTTGTTCACGGTCCGGTTCGTGATCTTTCGCAAGCGGCGCATGCCGGCTCCGTAGATCCCGCTCGCCGCGCTCGACACCCGGGCGCCCGGTGGCTCGTCCATGAACGGCATGAACTTGTCGGGGAAGCCCGGCATGGTGCAGCCGATGCAGATGCCGCCGACGTTCGGGCAGCCGCCGACGCCGTTGATCCAGCCCCGCTTCGGGACGTTGCAGTTCACCACAGGGCCCCAGCACCCGAGCTTGACGATGCACTTCGGCGAGCCGTACTCGGTGGCGAAGTCGCCCTGCTCGTAGTAGCCGGCCCGGTCGCAGCCCTCGTGCACGGTCGCCCCGAACAGCCACAGCGGGCGTAGGGCGTCGTCCAGCGGGATCATCGGCGCCTGCCCGGTCGCCATGTACAGCAGGTACAGGATCGTCTCGGAGAGGTTGTCGCCCTGCACGGGGCACCCGGGCACGCACACGATCGGGATGCCGGCCTTGGACTTCCAGTCCCACCCGAGGTAGTCGGGCACGCCCATCGCGCCGGTGGGGTTGCCGGCCATGGCGTGGATGCCGCCGTAGGTCGCGCACGTACCGACGGCGACGACGGCGAGGGCTTTGGGGGTCAGGCGGTCCAGCCACTCGCTGGTGGTCATGGGCTGGTCGGTCTCCGGGTTGTTGCCGAAGCCGCACCAGTAGCCCTCCTTCTTGATCGCCTCGTTCGGGATCGAGCCCTCGACGATGAGCACGAAGGGCTCCAGCTCACCCCGGTCGGCCTTGAAGAACCACTCGAGGAAGTCGTCGGCGCCGCCGTTCGGGCCGCACTCGAAGTCGATGAGCGGCCAGTGCACGGCGATCTTGGGCAGCCCGGGCAGGGCGCCGAGGGCGATCTCCTCGATGCTCGGCTGGGTGGCCCCGGTGAGGGCGACGGAGTCGCCGTCGCAGCTCAGGCCGGCGTTGATCCACAGCACGTGGATGACGGCCTCCTCGGCCGGCGCTTCGGTGGTCGCGGTCATGGTGACCTCCCCCTGCACGCCGGTGGTGGGCTCCCCCGAGCGCCCCCGCACCCTCCCACGCGCGCCCCGACGGGTAAATGGATGGATTTCCCACCCATTGCCCCTGGGCGTGTCGGGCGTACGTTCCTCCGAATGGCCGTGGTCGCCATCACCGCCGACGAGCGGGCGGCGTTCAAGCGCTGCCGGCGCGCCTGGGACCTCGGCGCCCGCACCCGCCGGGCGCTGGAGCCGGTCGACACCCCGGCGCCGATCGACGACCCGGCGCGTGAGGCGCTCGCCGTGCACTACTTCCCCGGCATGTGGGCGTGGGACCGGGCCATCGTGCGCCCCCTCGTGCTCAAAGCGGCCGGCGCCGCGGCGCCGTTCGTCGAGCGCTACGTCGACTGGGCGGCCGCCCTCGACGACTTCGAGCCGCTCCGGGTCGAGTTCGA
Source organism: Acidimicrobiia bacterium (assembly GCA_013694495.1). GTDB lineage: Bacteria > Actinomycetota > Acidimicrobiia > Acidimicrobiales > JACDCH01 > JACDCH01. Next base: position 10,150 of record JACDCH010000398.1, read on the forward strand.
CTTCGACGCCCGCGTCCCTGACCCCGGCGGCGACGGCGACCTCGCCGCCCCCGACGGCCGCGCCGTGCACTACCAGGGGCGCGTCAACGCCCTCGTCGTCGACGGCGACGGCGCCCACTGGCTGCTCGCCCACCGCTTCGGCCCCTGGACCGACGCCGATGTCCTGCGCCTCGACGAGGCCGCCGCCACCGCGGCCTGGGCGTGGGAGCAGACGTTCCTCGACGCCACCGTCCACGGCGTGCTCTACAACGAGCTCACCCCGGAGGGGCGCTTCCGCCGCACCCGCCTGCGACTCTCACGCGGCGCCGTCGCCCAGGCCGGCCTCCAACTCGCCCGCGAGGTGGCCGAGATGCTGGCGCCGGAGCTGGCGCTCTACCCGACGCCGGGGCCGTACTGCCCGACGTGCCCGTTCGTCGCGCCGTGCATGACCGCGCAGGACGGCGAGGACCCCGAGCCGCTGCTGGCGCTCGACTTCCGGCCCCGCCCGCCCGAGGTGCTGCAAGAAGGTCGCCTCGGGGGCGCCACGTGGGGCGTGGGCCGAGGGGCGATGCCCGCCCGCTTCGCCGGCGACGACCGCCCGTAGGCGCGTCAGCCGGCGGCGAGGGCGGCGGCGACGGCCGCCTGCCCGATGCTGATGCCGGCGTCGTTCGGCGGGATCGTGCAGTGCACGAGCACCTCGAGGCCGGCGAGGGTGAGCGCCTCCTCGACGATCGCGGCGAGGCGGGGGTTCTGGAACACGCCGCCGCTCAGCGCGACCGTGCGGAGCCCGCGCTCGGCGGCGATGACGATCGCAGCGTCGGCCGCGGCCCGGCCGATCGCCTCGTGGAATCCGGCCGCCAGCAG
>JACDCH010000412.1 GCA_013694495.1 Acidimicrobiia bacterium
GTGCTGGCGAGAGCCAGGGCGGGGTGACCCGCCGGATCAGGGCAGCAGAGAACAGACCGCCGATGGCGGATCCGGGCAACCGGGACCGCACAGGTAAGGGTGAAACGGTGCGGTAAGAGCGCACCAGCGTCACGGGCGACCGTGGCGGCTCGGCAACCCCCTCCCGGAGCAAGGTCATACAGGGGGAGCGGTCGGCCCGGCCGGCACTCCGGTGCATCCCCCGGGTGGACCGCAAAGATGGATGGTCGCTGAGGCGGACCCCCGAAAGGGACCGCCAGACAGAATCCCGCTTACAGAACCGCTCACCGTCGGGACCCACTCTGACCAGCACGTTCGCCTGCTCAGGAGGCCGGCGGTCCTCAGCCAGTCCTCAGACGTCCCGGCCGGCGTCACGATCCGGGCGGGCGTTCCACGGCGCCGACGTCCAGACGTCGAAGTGCTGACGCGACTCCGGTGGTGGATTTCCCAATGCGTTGGAGAATCCACCACACCATTCCCCGACGATCGTGTGATCGACGCCGAAATCGGGGCGCCGGATAGTCCCAGAATCATTATCCCGGGGCGTCATATCACCCGTTCGGCGCAATCCGCCGGGTAGGGAGCCGCCGTACAGTGCCCTGATGGATGAGCTGCGTATCGACAGCGTCATCAGAGATGGCGTGGCAGCGGTCACCGTCGCCGGCGAGATCGACGTGGCGAACTGCCGCGAGGTGCTCGACGCGCTCACGAATGCCCTGACCTCCGCGACGAGGATCGAGGTGGACCTGCTGGACGTCACGTTCATGGACTCCAGTGGCCTCAGCGCCCTGATACAAGCTCAGTCCTCGGCCCGTGAGCGGGGTCTCGATTTCACTGTCGTCGCGGCGTCGGCGTTTGCCGAGCACGTGATGTCCTCGGCTGGCCTGCGAGAACACCTCATGGGGTTGCACGCCCCAGAAGGGTAAGGCTAGGGGCGCTTCCGAGGCGGGCAATGTTGTGCGGTATGTGCAGGATGCGGTGGCCGCTGCTGGGGCACATCGGACAGCACCGCCGGGTCCTCGAGTTGCAGGGCGAGGGCGCTCCCTCCCGAACGGCCCGTCGACTGGCCCTCGAGGTGGCTGCCGAAGCGGGCGTCGACAGCCGTTTGGATGACTTCGCAATCGTCGTCTCCGAGCTCGTGATGAACGCTGTTGACCACGGCGCTGTCCCGATCCGCTTGGTTCTGAGCGCCGGCGGTTGTCTCTTCGTGAGCGTCGCCGACGCCGCCGGCGGCGAGCCGGTCCTGCTGCCAGCATCGGCAACCCGCAGTCGCGGTCGCGGGCTAGCGCTGGTGGAGGACCTGTCGGATCGTTGGGGGATCGTGCCCCTCAATTTCGGCAAGGTTGTCTGGGCGGAGATCGACCACGAGACGACCGATGGGTCGTCGTAGAGGGTCGCGTTCCGGCGCCGCCGCGACGGTTCAGCGCCCCGGCGGCCCCCGAACAGGCGCTGCAGCGGAGGCGCTGTCGGTTGACCGTCGCACCGTCCAGGGTCACGGCTCGCCGTAGGCTGATGAGCACGCATCCTGTGGGGGAAGCTCTACGGCGTGCCGCGCCACGATCTCGATGCGGCGCCGCGCGAACCGCACGCCGCTGTCGTTCGGTCACTGAGCACGATCGACCAGAGCAGAGACGCGCCCCGCTACTCGACGCTGACGGAACCGGCGTCGGCCATCTTGGCGGTCACGAGTGGCACCCAGAAGTCGTCGTTGATTACGCAGAGCTCGATCGCGATGTTGTCCGGATCGCGGAAGTTGATGACATCGATGTACGGCGCGTTGACGATGCCGCTGTGGTTGACGCCCAGTTCGTCCAGGTGTCGTACCCATGCATGCAGCTCGGAGAGGTCAGGGACCTCTACGCCGAAGTGGTCCAGGCCGATAGAGCGTTCGTCGAACGTGCTGACGAGGGGATCGGCGTGCTGGGTCAGACCGACCACGTACGACAACGTGCTGAGGTCGAACAGCCCGTTGTACTTGTTGTCGTGCAGGTACGGCGGCCCAATGTTTAGGTGGGTGCTCACCACTGTGAGGCCGAGCACCCGGCAGTACCACTCGGTGCTGCGGTCGAGGTCACTGACGGTCAGGATCACGTGGTGGCGGGTACCGAGGCGTCCAGGCATGGCTCTCCCTCATGATCAACGGTCGAGACCCTACGCAGTAGAGCGCTGCCGAGCGTGCTCGTGCGGTGCTTCGGTGGGTGGGGGCTGCGGCTGAGGCGCTGTCCGTTGACGTGGATTGATGCCTCACGCCACCTGACGTACGAATGACGCTCCACAGGGAGGCGGAGATGACCGAAGACGGAACCTACGAGGGGTGGCCTACGCATCAAAGGCCAGACCGATCAGGCGCTTGATCAGCTCCGCTGGATCGTGACCAACGTGCCGATGACCTCCGCCGAGGGGCGGCTCGGACATTCACCCTCTACTTCCAACTTCGTGAGGGAACGCTTTCGGCCAGCCCATCGCTGTAGGAGCAACTCGCAGGCCGCTGAGCGCCCGCTGACGTCGGGTTGCTCGCGGCCCACGGGCGCGCTCCGCTCCGATGCTGATCCCGTCCTCCTGCACGCTGCCGCGGTCATGGAGGGTTCGAGCAGGACACCATTCGGGCTCACCGAGGCTGAGGTGCCAGTGTCCGCTGCCGAGGGATGGCTCGCGATCACTCGTGATAGCCGACTGCTCACCGCAGCCCGGATGGGTGAGCCCCGTCGCCTCACCGAGAACGGAGGCCCGACCCGGCGGCGAGGAGCACGGCGGTCGCCAGCCGGTCGGGCATCTCGGCTGTCGATCGCTGTCACCGCGGCGACCTCGAGCGGCTGCACCCTCGGCCGGTCGATCTTCGGGAGGCGGATCCGGACGCGCGGCGACGAGGCAACCACCGGTTGGCGACGGCCTCACGGAACACTGCGGCCAGCACCCGGTAGGTGCGTTCCACGGTCGAGGGCGCGAGCTTGTCGGTCAGCCCCCGCACCCACCGACGAGCTCGTGAGATCGTCGCCCGTGAGGTGTTCGCTCGGTTCAAGCGCTTCGGCGTGTACGAGGGACTCGGCGGCGAGCGAGTCCCTCGCGGGAAGCTCCGGGACCCACCGGACCGGAGACCACTCCTCGGACGGGTTCTGCAGATTGAGCAGGTCGAGGGGTTCGGTCCCTTCTCGGGCTCCAACGTGCTGGTCACGGCCCTCACGTGCCTCCCGGGCGATCGACCTCGTCGCGGAGCGGGTTCCGGAGTGTGGTGACCGACGGCCGGACGCGACGCGACGTGGTCCCTCTCCGGCTGGAGAGGGACCACGAGCAGCCGCTCGGCGTTCGCCGTCTAGGAGTTGTCGGCGGCCCAGCGGGTGGGCATGCAGTACTTCGTGCCCGACGGGTTCGTGGCGCACAGCCGCACCCACGCACCGTTGGTCGGGTCGTAGCCGGAGATCGACGAGGTGTGGGCCTGGAAGTCGCCGGCCCGCAGCACCCGCATCCAAGCGGTGTCCGAGGACAGCTGGCGGTCCAGCTTCGCCTCGTAGGTCACGTACCAGCCGTCGTTCCGGGTGTCGGTCAGGGCGCCACCGATCCGCCACGAGATGCCCGAGCCCCAGGTGACGTAGCCGTTGTCGATGCACCCTCGCTGGTAGCCGCCCACGGAGATGCACTGGGAGGTGAAGCCGTCGGTCTCGGCGGACGCAGCGGACGCCCCGCCGAGCAGGGCGCCGGCGACGAGGCCGAGGGCGAGCACGCTCTGGACGAGGCGGGCGGAACGGGTGGAGCGGGTGGAGCGGATGGGGGTGCTGGTTTCGGTCATCGGACGCCTCCTGGCGGTGTGTCGGAGACCCCGTTGGCCTCTGAGGACCACCATGAGCCCGGGACCGGCTCCGGTCCGTCGGCGCCGCCACCGCCCATGTGTGCGCGAGGCGACACAGCCCGAATCAGCGCGGTGGGTCCGGGGCACCCGAGCAGCCCGTCCCTGATCGACGTCGCCGGGGCAGGCCGACAGACGGCCAGGCAGAGGTGCGAAGCTGCCCGAGCTGGGCGTGTCGGCCGGCACACAAGAGGGGTGGCACACCGAACGGTTCAGACGGCTGCGACGGTCGATCCTGAGGCAAGTCACCACGAGCGAAGGAGCCAGCCATGAACGAGCAGGACAGCATCAACATCACCGACGACACCGAGGGCCACGGCATCCGGCCCAAGATCATCGAGGACGCCGGCAAAGAGGACACCGAAGGCCACGCCGCCAAGGCCGGCCGACTGACCGACGCAGCTGAGGAGGACACCGAGGGCCACTTGGCCCGCGGCAGGGGCGGCCTCGCTGACGCTGGCGACGAGGAGCCCGAGGGCCACGCCCTCAGGGGTCCGTAGCGGGTCACGGGCGGGCACGCCTGACCGACCAGCGTGCCCGCCCGTCACAGCAAGCTTCACGTCGAGCGCCGCCGTCCGAGGCGCTGACCGGGCAGCTCGAACCTCGTTGCTTCAGCGACCTGGCAGCCAGACGACGCAGCGCGAGCAGTAGCCGCGTGGCTTCAGGAGGCGAGCGGGAGGAGTGGCGCAACCGGGATGGGCGGGAGTGGCCACGAAGACGTCTACGCCGGCCGACTCGAGACCGGTCCTCGCCGCTCGACCGAATCGACCAAGCACCGGGGCCGGGCCTCACGGCTGGGTGGTTCAACGGCCTGGTGGCCGATGGATCCGGCGAGAGCACGCCCAGCGGATCGCCGGCGATGACGTTCCGTTCTGTGTCGGTCGCCAGGCCGGGGGAGGCCGGGCGGTCGCCAGAGCAGCAGCGGCACTGGGAGCGCTACCTGTACGAGCTCCACACGCGTGCGGAGCTCGTCGAGTGGGCACCGTCGCTGAAGTACTTCCGGTACTGCCGCTCCATCGGTGGCCACGCCGACGACGGCGACGATCTCGTGGTGGCGCTGCGCTTCACGACCGAGGAGGATCTGCTTTCGCTGTGCGACCGGTTCGGCATCCGGCTGATCCGTCTGCCGCCTGCTTTGCCCCGACCGGAGTCAGGCGTGTCGTACACCCCCGACGAGTGGGCCCGGTTCCCGTCCCTCGTCGTCCAACTCCCGCACCTCCAACAGCCCGGGCACCTCGACGTGGACGGCGTCGCCTGCTTCGTGTGGATCTACGACGCCTACCTGACGATCAGCGTGAAGGATCCCGCGGCGCACCCGGCCGTCGTCACGCAGCAGGGCGTTGAGGGCGCCCGCCGCCTCGAACCCCTCGTCGAGCCGCAGTGGTGGCGAATCGTCGAGCCTCCCGTCGACAGCGACCGCTGCATCTGTCCGACGTACCACCTCGACATCTGGGTCGACCACTTCACCTGACGAATCGTGGGCGCGGTCGACGCCCGGCGCCAGCCGCTGTTGGAGGTCACCTTCAACGGCACCGCCGAGCTATTCGCGCCGCTGCTACGGTGCGGGGCCCGGGCGTTGGGGCCTGCGAGCGAACAGGGGAGTAGCGGTGCACCGCATCTCGATGATGAACGCCGCCGCGCTCGCGCTCACGGCGCTGCTCGGAGTAGCGGCCTGCGGAGGGGACGACCAGGAGGCGGCGACGACCACCGCGGCCGG
>JACDCH010000308.1 GCA_013694495.1 Acidimicrobiia bacterium
GGAGGCGGAGCGCGGGACCGACGACCGGGTCGGCGCTGGCCCGGAACCAGCCCGGGGCGCCGGCGTCGGGGCGGGCGAACCACGTTCGCAGAACGGCGACGAGTAGCAGGTCGAGGAGGCGGTCGAGGACGACCTGCTGGCCGGGGGCGTCGCGATCGATCTCGGCGGCGAGCACATCGACCAGCGGGGTCTGCAGGTCGGCGGCGGGCACCACGAGGACCGGAGGCAGGGCGTCGAGCAGCCGGCGACCCAGCTCGCTGATCCCCTCGTAGGCGCCGATGAGCACCTCCGCCCCGCCCGGGCCCCGACCGGGATCGGTGCCCCAGGTGCGCACCCCGTGGCGGAGCGAGTCACCGAGATCGACGCCGGCCGTCGACGAGCACCGCCCCTCCGGCAGGGCGACCACCTGGGGTGGCGTGCCCGCCGGGTCGGCGAACGCGTAGGCATCGGGGCCCCGGACGACGGCGACCTCGCCGGCCCCGACGCGGGTTGGTGCCTCGGTCGGCGGGGTGATCCATGCCTGGCCCCGCAGCACGGCGACGAGCGTGAGGGCGGCGTGGTCGTCGACCCAGATCGACCACGGCGGTGCCATCACGAGCCGCAGCAGGAACGCCTGCCGGGCTCGCGGCCCGTCGAGGAGACCGGCCAGGGCGTCCACCTCGCCGACGCTAGCCGAGACGCACGCGCATGGAAACGAGCATTCGAACCATGGAAACGCTCGCCCGGCCGTGGTGGAGTCGAGGGCATGACCACCACGACGACGACCTCCACCACGAACGGCACCCGTCCGTCGGCGACGCCCGATCCGGACCGGGTCCTCGCCGCCGTCCGCCGCCGCTCCTACGCCGTCATCGCCACCACGTCGTCGCGCGCCCGGCCCCACGCCGCCGGCGTCGTGTTCCAGTTGGTCGGCACCGACCTGTGGATCAGCACCGACCGGTCCAGCCGCAAGGCCCGCAACGTCGCCGCCAACCCGCACGTCGCGATGTCGATCCCCGTGCGTCGCGTGCCGGTGGGACCGCCGGCCCAGGTGCACTTCCAGGCGACCGCCGCCGTGGTCGACCCGGATGCCCCTGACGTCCGGGCCCTCCTGGACGGCGGACACCTCGACGGCGTCACCGGCCATGGCGAGCTCGACCGCCCCGACGCGTGCTTCCTCCGCGTCGCACTCCCGTCGCGGTTGCACACCTACGGCCTCGGTCTCTCGCTCGTCGCCCTCGCCCGCCACCCGCTCGACGCCGCCGGGACGGTCCAGCGGCCGTGACATCCGACCGGGTCGGGAATGTTGACCCGGGCGCTCGGGTTTCGCCACACTGATTCCTGACCCAACCGCTCGGATTTCGGGGGACGCCAGATGCTGACGCGAGAGATCGATCCCGCCCAGCTGCAGGACATCGCCAAGTTCGAGGCGCAGCTGGGCCGGTACCTCGCCGGGGAGCTCGAGGAGGACGTCTTCCGCGTCTTCCGACTCAACAACGGCATCTACGGCCAGCGCCAGGGCGGCCACAACCAGATGGTCAGGGTCAAGGTCCCGTACGGCGGCCTCCAGCCCGACCAGCTCGACCTGCTCGCCCACCTCGTCGACGAGTACTCGCGGGGCTGGGGCCACCTCACCACCCGCCAGAACGTCCAGATGCACTTCGTCGCCCTCGAGCGGGTGCCCGACGTGCTGCGCGACCTCGCCTCGGTCGGCCTCACCAGCCGGGAAGCGTGCGGCGACACCGTCCGCAACGTCATGGGCTGCCACCTCGCCGGCGCCTGCCCCCACGAGGAGCTCGACATCACACCGTGGGCCGAGGCGGCGTTCCGGCACTTCCTGCGCCACCCCCTCGCCCAGCGCCTCCCCCGCAAGTTCAAGATCAACTTCTCGGGCTGCGCCACCGACTGCGGCCAGGCCATGTTCAACGACGTCGGCGTGATCGCCGTCACCCGCACCACCGAATCGGGCGAGACCGAGCGAGGGTTCCGGGTGTTCGTCGCCGGCGGCCTCGGCGCCAACCCGCACCCGGCGTTGGCCATCGAGCCGTTCACGCCCCGCGAGGACCTCATGGCCACCCTCGAGGCCGTCCTGCGCGTGTTCTCGAACCACGGCAACCGCGACAACAAGCTGCGGGCGCGCCTCAAGTGGCTCGTCGACACGATGGGCTGGGACGAGCTCCAGGCCCGCATCCTCAAGGAACGCAAGTTCCTCCTGGCCTCGTCGTCGTGGCCCGGTGGCATCCCCGAGGCCGTCCGCAAGGCGGGCGACGACCCCGCCGGCCGGGCCGCCGGCGTCGAGGTGACGCCGGTCGGGCAGGGCGTCCAGGTCAGCATCCGGTCCCGCGACGCCTACGAGCGCTGGGACCAGGCCAACGTCGTGCGGGGCGAGGCCAAGGGCACGGTGTCGGCCATCGCCTACTCCCGCCTGGGCGACGTCACCTCGGCCCAGTTCCGAGCGCTGGCATCCATCCAGCGGGAGTTCGGCCTCGACGTGCGGGTCACGAACCGGCAGAACTTCGCCCTCCGCGGCCTGCGGGAGGAGCAGCTGCACTCGCTGTTCGACCGCCTCGACACCATCGGCATGGCCGACCCCGGCGCCGAGCTCGCCCGCGACGTCGTCGCCTGCCCGGGCGCCGACACCTGCAACCTCGCCGTCACCCAGAGCCGGGGCCTGGCCGACGCCATCGGCGCCGCCCTCGAGGAAGCCGGCCTGGCCGACGTCGGCGGCGTGCGCACCAACATCTCGGGCTGCACCAACAGCTGCGGCCAGCACCACATCTCCGACATCGGGTTCTTCGGCGCCGAGCGCCGGGCCCACGGCCGCAGCGCCCCCGGCTACCAGCTCCTGCTGGGCGGCTACGTCGGCCAGGAGACCATCCACTTCGGCGAGAAGGCGCTGCGCCTCCCGGCCAAGGCGGCGGCCGCGGCCGCCGTCAGGGTCGTCGGGCAGTTCGCCGACGGCCGCGACGCGGGCGAGTCGTTCCGGTCGTGGATGGACCGCTCCGGGGGCGCCAAGGGCATCGCCGCCACCCTCGAGGACCTGGCCGCCTTCCCCGAGCCCGACGAGAACCCGGACTTCTACGTGGACTACGACGAGACCGGGCCCTACGAGGCCGTCACCGGCGATTCGGAGTGCGCGACGTAATGTTCCTCGAACCCGCCCCCACCGCCACCATCGTCGCCTACACCGACGAGGAGCTCGCCGAGCTGAGCCACGAGTTCGAGAAGCTACCGGCGTCGAAGGTGATCCAGTGGGCCGTCGACAGCTTCGCCCCGCACCTGTCGTTGTCGGCGTCGATGCAGGACGCCGTGTTGATCGACCTCGCCACCAAGATCGACCCCGGCATCGAGGTCGTGTTCATCGACACCGGCTACCACTTCCCGGAGACGCTGGAGACGGTGGAGACCGTGCGCCGGCACTACGGCCTCAACCTCAAGATCATGACGGTGAAGCCCTTCGCCGAGGACCTGTGGCGCCTCGACCCCGAGAACTGCTGCTCGTCGGTCAAGGTCGGCCAGCTCGACCGCGCCCTCGCCGGCAAAGTGGCGTGGATGTCGGGCCTGCGCCGGGCGGAGGCGGAGAACCGGGCGGCGGCGCCCATCGTCGGCCGCGACCTGCGGGGCCTCGTGAAGGTCAACCCGCTCGCCACGTGGACCGACGCCGACATCGCCTCCTACATCGAGGCCAACGACGTCCCCGTCAACCCGCTCCGGTCGCGGGGCTACACGTCGATCGGCTGCGAGCCCTGCACCACGCTCCCCACCGATCCCGACGACCCCCGCTCGGGTCGCTGGGCCGGCCGCGACAAGACGGAGTGCGGCATCCACGAGTGATCCGGGGGGCCGGCGCGGCCCCCGAGGTGGGTGCTGCTCGAGGCCGAGGGCCACCGCATCGACGAGGCACGTCAGATTGACCCCTCGACGAGCGCGAGAGTGCATGAAAGACTCGCTTGCAATGCGGCGTCGGTCCGGTCTCCTCCTGTTGGCGGTGCTGGCGGCGTGCGGCGGCAACGAGGCCGCCGACGGGACGACCACGACGACGGCGCCGCCGGCGACGACCGCCACCACCGAGGCGACCACGACCTCGACCACGACGGCCCCCACGCTCCCGACCCCGACGACGACCTACGCCCAAGCCGACGACCCCCCCGAGCTCCTCCAGACCGGCGAAGACTTCCGAGCGATCGTCGAGAGCGTTCTCGCCTTCAGCGAATGGCTCGGCGTCCACCCGGATCCGTCTCTTGTCGCCACCTACGCGAAGGAAGGCAGCACTGCGTGGCAGCGGACGTCGGACCTCATGAGTGCCCTCGCTGAGAACGAGCTGCATGCTGACGGAGTCGATCCGGCGTACATGACGGACTCTCGGGTGATCGACCGACCAACGGACCAGCTGGTTGTTGTGTACGTGGCAGCGGTCAATCCCGCGTACGACCTCCTCCGTGCCGATGGATCGACGGCCGAGTCCTTCGAAGCGACGCCGGAGACAGGCTTCGCTTGGCACCTTGAGCGACAGCCAGACGGCCGCTGGTTACTCACCCAACGCGATGAACTTGGAATTGCTGAATGAAGCGGCGAGCGTTCGCTGCACTGCTCCTGGCGGGCACGCTCCATCCCGTCGCCGCTGGCGCCGGCCCCGGTGAGGGGGAGGGCGGCGCGACGGACGAGGCGATCTACGCCCTTATCGGTGTCGGCTCCGACCAGATCACTCCGGCAGGCACTCGCTCGACGACGGGCAGCTGGCTGACTGCTCCCATCGGCGTGTGTGGAGCAAACGGCGAGATCGCGATCACTGTCGGGTTGCCGCAGCTGCCTGCGTTGGCGCCGCCGGCCTTCGTGCCGACCGGGTCTGTGTACTCGACGCGGCTCGTCTCGCCGGCTGGGCAGACGATCGCCACCGGTACGTGGAACGAGTGCACCGAGCCGGCGCCGACGCCGCCGCCGAGCGCCGAGGCGGTGTTCGCCGCCGCCGCCATGCCCCGGCCGCCCGTGACGACGAGCCCGCCCGGGAACGGCCTCGTCGGCTTCGCCAACTGGTTCTGGTACACGGGCCCCACCCAGCACGCCATCGACGTGACGCTGGCCGGGTGGCGGGCCACGACGACCGCCACCGCCGCCCGCTACACGTGGCTGGCCGACGGCGAGGTCGTGGGCGAGACCTCGACCCCCGGCGACCGTGACCACCCCGCCGCCCGTCACACCTTCACGAGCCAGGGCGCGCACGACCTCCAGCTCGTCGTCACCTGGACCGCCACGTTCACGTTCACCGGCTACGGGACCACCATCACCCAGCCGCTTCCGGTCGAGGCGGACGTCGCCGGACCCGTGCTCGCCTACCCGGTCGAGGAGCGAGAGGCCGTCGTCGTCGGCTGAGCGACCGGAGGGTGCCACCAGGACCGTTCGGTCATGTACGCACCCTCCGGTCGCAGTCGGGCCGCTGGCGTAGCGTGGCGGTCGTGAGCGATACGGCCGTTCCGCTGGCGACCAGCGTCCCGACGCGGGTGCTGGTGCTGGGAATGGCCCATGCCGACGGGATCGTCGACGCGGCCGAGGTGTTCGGCGTCGCCGAGGCCTGCGGCCTGTCCGCCGATCAGGTGCGCTCGTGCCTGCGGCGGCTCGTGACCGAGGGCCTCTTCGAGCGCGACGGCACCGGCCGGGGCGCCACCTACGTCGCCACCGAAGAGGGGCACCGGGCGCTCACCGGCTACCTCGAGCGCACCCGACTCGCCTACGCCCAGGACCACGCCGGTCGGGGCTGGGACCGCCAGTGGCACCTCGTCGCCTTCGCCGTACCGGAGTCGCAGCGGCCCGCCCGCGACGGCCTGCGCGACCACCTGCTCGCGTTGGGCGGCGCCGCCGTGCACAACGGCCTGTACGTGTCGCCCCACCGCTGGGAGGCGGACGTCACAGCCGAGGCCGAGCGCCTCGGGGTCGGGTCGTCGGTCGCCATCGCCGCCACCGAGCAGCTCAGCGTGGGCGGCGAGTCCGACCCGCGCGCCCTGGCCCGCCGGCTGTGGCCCGTCGACGAGCTGGCCGAGCGCTACCGGCAGTTCGTCGACGCGCACGCCTACGTGCCCGACTTCCTCGACGGCCTGCTGAGCCGGCACGAGCGGATGACCGACGACGTGTTCCTCTCGGGCGCCCTCACCGTCACCGTGCAGTTCCAGTCCGTCTTCAACGGCGACCCGCTGCTGCCACCCGAGCTCCTCCCCCGCCCCTGGCCCGGCCGGGCCGCCCGGGAGCTCCTGCTCCGGAGTCGGCGGACGGCGATGCGGCTCCGCACCACGGCGAACCGCCCGGCGCTGTTCCGCACGTACGACGAGCTCATCGAGTCGATCCCCTGAACCCCCATGAGGAGCCCCACGCCATGATCGAAGCGGCGACGCGCGACTGCCACCGGTGCCACCGCAGCGGCGAGCTCCGGGACGGCCGGTAGATGCCCGGCTCCATCCTCGGGAACGCAGTCGTCCGGGTCGAGGACCCCGAGCTGCTCGTGGGGGCCGGTGCCTTCGTCGGCGACCTGCCGGCCGACGGGCTGCTCCACGCCGCCTTCGTGCGCTCGTCGGTCGCGCACGGGCGCGTGCTCTCGGTCGACGTGAGCGACGCACGCACGCAGCCGGGCGTCGTCGGTGCATTCACCGCCGCCGACCTCGAGCTCCCGGCCTTCCACGGCCTCGCCGTCCTCAACGCCGACTGCGCCCGCCCGCCGCTGGCCACCGACAAGGTCCGCTTCGTGGGCGAGCCGGTGGCGGTGGTCGTGGCCGACAGCGCAGCGGCCGCGGTCGACGCGGCCGAGGCCGTCGTGGTCGACATCGAGCCGCTGCCGGCGGTGGTCGATCCCGAGGCCGCCCTCGCCGACGGCGCGCCGCTCCAGTTCGAGGAGCTGGGCACGAACCTGGCGGCCGGCCTCGGCGCCCGCGCCGACGATGCCCTGGCCGGGGCCGACGTCGTCGTCCGGGGCCGCCTCGAGAACCAGCGGATCGCGGTGGCACCGCTCGAGTGCGACGCCGTGGCCGTGCACCCCGCGACCGACGGCACCGTCACGGCCTACGTCTCCACCCAGATGCCGCACCTGTGGCGCGACACGGTGACCCGGCTGTTCGAGCTCGACCCGGGCCAGCTCCGCGTCATCACGCCGCACGTCGGCGGCGCCTTCGGGGGCAAGGCCGGCGCGTCGGCCGAGCACCTCGTCGTGGTGGCCGTGGCCCGCCGCCTCGGCCGTCCCGTGCGCTGGGTGCAGTCGCGCTCCGAGAACCTCGTCGCCATGCACGGGCGGGGCCAGGTGCAGTACGGCGAGCTCGGCCTTCGCCGCGACGGCACCATCACGGGGCTGCGCTGCCGGATCGCGGCCGACGCCGGCGCCTACGCCGGCTTCGGCGGCGCCCTCGCCCTCGGCCCCACGCGGAGCATGGCCCAGGGGCCGTACCGCATCCCCACGATCTCCTATGCCGCCGCCGCGGCGATGACGAACACCGCCCCGGTCGGCGCCTTCCGGGGCGCGGGCCGGCCCGAGGCGACGGCGCTGCTCGAGCGCCTCGTCGACCTGGCCGCGTTCGAGCTCGACATCGACCCCGTCGAGCTCCGCCGCCGCAACCTCCTCGGCGCCGACCAGTTCCCCTTCCGCACCGCGATGGGCACGACGTACGACTGCGGCGACTACCAGGCCGCCCTCGACGAGGTCGTTCGCCTCGCCGGTTACGACGAGCTCCGCCGCGACCAGGCCGAGCGGCGGTCCCGGGGCGATCACGTGCAGCTCGGCATCGGCGTGAGCACCTACGTCGAAGTCACGGCCGGCGGCGGTGGATCCGAATTCGGGGCGGTGGAGGTGCACACCGACGGCACGGCCACGATCCGGGTCGGGACCTCGGGCCACGGCCAGGGTCACGCCACGTCGTTCTCGATGATCGTCGCCGATCGGCTCGGCATCCCGATGGAGGCCATCCGCTTCGTCCAGTCGGACACCGCCGTGGTCCCCCGGGGCGGCGGCACGGGCGGGTCGCGATCGCTCCAGATCGGCGGCAACGCCGTCGGGGCGGCGGCCGACGCCGTGCTCGTGCAGGCCCGGGAGCTGGCGGCGGCGCACCTCGAGGCGGCGCCGGCCGACATC
>JACDCH010000422.1 GCA_013694495.1 Acidimicrobiia bacterium
CCCCCCCCCACGCCGTCAGAGCCCTGACGACGGCGGGGGCCCCGAGGGGCAGCTGCGGGCAGGTCAGCGCATGGAACCGCCGCCAGGAAGGACATCATCGGCCGCTCGCTCGACCTCTGACGGGCGCCGGCGAGCTCCGGGGCAGGTCCTCAGCGGCGCTTGGCGGTCGCCTTCTTGGCCGCGCTCTTCTTGGCGGGAGCCTTCTTCGCCGCAGCCTTCCTGGCGGTGGCCTTCCTGGCGGTGGCCTTCTTGGCGGGCGCCTTCCTCGCTGCGGCCTTCCTGACTGCCGCCTTCTTGGCTGCCGCCCTCTTGGCGGGTGCCCGCTTCGCTGCGGCCTTCTTGACTGCGGCCTTCTTGGCGGTGGCCTTCCTCGCCGTCGCCTTCTTGGCGGTCGCCTTCCGGGCGGCGGCCTTCCTGGCGGTGGCCTTCTTCGCCGTGGACTTCCTCGCAGCCGACTTCTTTGCCGGTGCCGGGGCCTCAGCCTCCAAGGGACGGGGTTCGGTGCTGCCGAACTTGGCTTCCTCGAGGTCGGCCCGCAGCGTGGCGAGGGCCTCCGGCGACGTCGCGTCGGCCAAGCGGGGGAAGACCGTCTTCTCCTCCTCCTTGACGTGCGCCTTGAACAACCCCTCGAGCTCGCGCACGGCGCCCTCGAACGCGTCGCCGCCCGGATCGGCGTTGACGAGTGCAGCGAGCGCCGCCTTGGCCTCGTCGTGCTCGTGCTCGGCCTGCTCCATCATCGGGTCGCCCTCGGGCACGTTCGCCCGGATGAACGGATAGAGGATCTGCTCCTCGATGGTCGCGTGCATCGAGAACTCGAAGTCCAGCTGGGCGACCAGCCCCTGGCGCGGTACCACCTCCTCGCTGGCGTGGATCTCGTCGAAGATGCGCTCGACCTTCTGGTGGTCGGCGACGAGCAACTTCGCGGGATCGCTCACGTCCTCACGACGCGTGCGCTTGAACAAAGCCATGAACCCTCCCTGGTGCCTGGACGACCGGGGCTACCCAAGTCGGGCGCGGCTCACACGGATGGGCGGTCCTCGGGCCGTTCCGGACCAACGGCCGCCTCAGCGGCGGAGGAGGTCCTTGGCGATGTGGGTGATCTGGATCTCGTCGGTGCCGGCGTAGATCTGCAGCACCTTGGAGTCGCGGGCGAGCTGCTCGACCTGGAACTCGCTCATGTAGCCGTTGCCGCCGAAGAGCTGCACGGCCTCCATCGTGACCTCCACCGCGGCCCGGGCCGAGTAGAGCTTCATGGCCGACGCCTCCGCCAGCGACAGCTCCGCGCCGGCCGCCGACATCTCGATGTAGCGGAACACGAGGTTCTGCACGTTGAGGCGGGCCACCTCCATCCGGGCGAGCTTGTCCTGGATCAGCTGGAACTCGCCGATGGGCTTGCCGAACTGGACCCGGTCCTTGGCGTACTGGACGCACAGCTGCAGGCACTGCTCGATCATCCCGAGCGCCATCGCCGCCACGCCCGAGCGCTCGATGGAGAACGTCGCCTTGGCGCCCTCGCGGCCGCCGCCGGCCACGTCCTCGGACTCGCCGAGCAGGCGGTCGATGCCGCAGCGCACGTCGGTCACGAAGAGCTCGCCCGTGGGTGAGCTGTGCATGCCCATCTTCCGCAGCGGCTTCGACTGCTCGAGGCCGGGCATGCCCCGGTCGAGCACGAACGACAGGACCTTGCGCTCCGCGGGCGGGTTGCCCTCGTCGAGCTTGCAGATGAAGACGATCGTGTCGGCGTAGGGGCCGTTCGTGATGAACGTCTTCGAGCCGTTGAGGACGTACTCGTCGCCGTCACGCTTGGCGGTGGCCCGCATCGAGCCGAAGGCGTCGGAGCCTGAGCCCGGTTCGGTGATCGCCCACGCCCCGATCTTCTCGAGCGTCAGGAGCTCCCCCGCCCACCGCTCCTTCTGCGCCGTCGTGCCCTTGCTCATGATGGCGGCCGACGTGAGGCCCATCGAGACGCCCATGGCGGTGACCATGCCCGGGCACCACCGGCACAGCTCGATGATCGGCAGCATCGTCATCGCCACCGCGTTCGGGTCGCGCGGCCGCTCGGCGCGTTCGGCCTTCGCCGGCACCGTCTCCTCGCCGGCGGCGATGCGCTTCTCCTGCTCGATGGTCTGCTTGAAGCGCTCGCGCGCCATGGCGTCCATGCCGAAGGTGGCGAACAGCTTCCGGAGCACGTCGTAGGGCGGCGTGTCGCCGTGCTCGAACTCCTCGCGCCGGGGGGCGATCTCCGCGTCGATGAACTGGCGTACGGCGTCGCGGATCATCAGCTGCTCATCGGACCATTGGTACACGAGTGCCCTCCCGGGACGAACTTGACTGGTCGGTCAAGCGTAGTGACCCTCCGCGGAGCGTCCCGGATGCCCGTCTACGGTGGCGCGCCGGTGCTGTTCCCGACGGTGGCGTTCGCGGTGTTCTTCGTCGTCGCGTTCCTCGTGAACTGGTTGCTCCGTCCGCACCACCACGTGTGGCTCCTGGCCGTGGCGGCGCTGAGCTTCGCCTTCTACGGCTACGCGCCGGGCTCCCGCCGGTTCGTGCTCCTCCTCCTGGCCTCGGCGCTGGCCAACTGGCTGTTCGGCGAGGCGATCGCTCGCGCCCTCGGCCCCGACCGGACCCGCACCCCGGCCTCCATCCGGCTGGTCCGCGCCGCTGTTGTCACCAACCTCGCCGTGCTCGGGTACTTCAAGTACTACGGCTGGCTGGCCGACGGGCTGCTGCCGTTCATCCCCTACCGCGAGATCGTGCTGCCCGTCGCCATCTCGTTCTTCACGTTCCACGCCCTCAGCTACGTGATCGACATCGGGCGCGGCGTCATCAGCCCGATGCGGCTCGACGAGTTCGCCCTCTACCTGTCGTTCTTCCCGCACCTCGTCGCCGGCCCGATCGTGCGGGCCAGCGAGTTCCAGCCCCAGCTCCGGGAGCCGGCCGACCCCCGTCGCATCCCCTTCGCCGAAGCCTCGCGCCTCATCGTCGCCGGGCTGTTCAAGAAGGTGGTCGTGTCGAGCTACCTCGCCACCGAGATCGTCGATCCGGTCTTCGGCGCGCCGGCGGCCCACGGGCCCCTGGAGCTGCTGGTCGCTGTCTACGCCTACGCGATCCAGATCTACGCCGACTTCTCGGGCTACACCGACATCGCCATCGGGTGCGCCCTGCTCCTCGGGATCCGCTTCCCGCAGAACTTCGACGCGCCGTACCGGGCCCTGTCGCTCCAGGACTTCTGGCGGCGGTGGCACATGACCCTGTCGCGCTGGTTGCGGGACTACCTCTACATCCCGCTGGGCGGCAACCGGAAGGGCGAGCGCCGCACCTACGTGAACCTGGGCCTGACCATGGTGATCGGCGGGCTGTGGCACGGCGCGGCGTGGACGTTCGTGATCTGGGGGGCCATCCACGGCGGCTTCCTGGCTGTCGAGCGGTGGGTGCGGGAGCGGTGGCGGGCCTCGTACCCGGACCCCGTGCTCCCCGCCGCCGCATCGGGCGTTCTGCGCTGGGTCCTCACCTTCCACGTGGTCTGCCTGGCGTGGATCTTCTTCCGGGCCGACTCCTTCGCCACCGCCAGCGACGTGATCGCCGGCATCGTTGCCGGGTCCGGGCCGGCCCCACTCGTGACGACGCTCGTCCTGGTCACCATCGGGCTGGCGCTGCTCAGCCAGTTCGTCCCCGCGGCTGCGGTCGAGACCGTGCAGCGAGGGTTCGCCCGCTGGGGCCCGGCCGCGCAGGTGGCCGCGCTGGTCATCGCCCTCACCACCATCGACGTCCTCGGCCCCGACGGGGTCGCCCCCTTCATCTACTTCCAGTTCTAGGAGCCATGACCCCGCCGTCGCGCCTCCGCCCCCGTCCCGGTCCGCCGGGGCGCGCCCGCAGGGGCCGGGTCCGAGTGGGCCCCCCTCCCTGGCGCCGGCGGCGACGGCACGGGCTGCAGCCCGCCGGCGAGATCCTCCTGGTCGCCGTCGCCGCGCTCCTCGTCGCCGCCCTCGTGAACGTCGACGCCCTGGTCGAGCGGGCCGAGCGCAAGCCGCTCGGTCCGACCCGGGACCTGTCGCTCGCCATCTGGCACCCGGTGCAGGACGTCGCCCACGTGCTGCAGCTCCACCGCATCCGCCAGCTCGGCGACTGGGTCGCGGGGAGCGACGAGACCGCCCCCACGACCCCGCCGACCACCGTGCCGGACGACGGCGGCCCGACCCGCACCTTGCCCCCGCGCCCCGAGCTCCGCCCGCCGACGGCCGCGGCCCCGTTGCGGCTGTGGGTGGGGGGCGACTCCATCGTGCGCGACGTCTCCGAGTCGGTGCTGCGCCTCGCCGCCGACGATCCCCTGCTGTCCCCCGTCGCCCACTACGAGATCTCCAGTGGCCTGACCCGGCCCGACTACTTCGACTGGCCGGCGGCGCTGGCGGCCGACATGGCCGCCACCGACCCCGAGGTCGTGTTCGTGATGTTCGGGGCGAACGACGCGCAAGGGATCGTGGCGGCCGAAGGTCGGGTCTTCCAGGAGGTGAGCGACCCCGGCTGGCAGGACGAGTACCGGTCTCGGGTCGAAGCGGTCATGGACCAGCTGCGCGCCGACGGCCGCCTCGTGTTCTGGGTCGGGCAGCCGCCCATGCGCGACGCCGCGTTCGACGCCCGCATCGCCATCCTCGACCGCATCTACCGAGAGGCGGCGGAGTCCCGCCCGTGGGTGGAGTTCGTCGACACCGTGCCACTGTTCGGCGCACCCGACGGCACCTACCGCGACCGGCTGCCTGGTCCCGACGGCTCGCCGCTGGACCTCCGCCAGGGCGACGGCATCCACCTCAGCCGGGAGGGAGCCGACCTGCTGGCCACGCACCTGCTCGACCTCGTCGCGGCCGAGATCGAGCAGGTGTCCCCGACCACGACGGCGACCACCGCACCGACCGCCGCCACGACGACGACGGCGACGGCGAGCGGCTGATCAGCCCTCCGAGCTGAGACCGAGCTCCTGCTCCAGGCGGGCGAGCCGGGCCCGCAGCGACGCGACCTCGACCTCGAGCGCGGCCACCCGGTCGTGGGCGGCCGGGTGGGTCGCGCCGATGTGGGGACGGGGCGAGGCGAACGTCGCCAGCGACTCCACGTCGATCGGTCCCGAGAGCAGGTGGGCCCAGCGCTGGCCGTGCTGGCCCGGCTGGCGGGGCAGCTCGACGACCAACGGGTCGTCGCGGTCGGCGAGGGCGCTCAGCGTCGCCTCCACGTCCTCGGGCGACGAGAACCCATGCAGGCGTTCGGTCCGGCTGCGCAGCTCGCCCGGGGTCTGCGCGCCGCGCAGCACGAGCGCCGAGAGGACCGCCAGCTCCGGGGCATCGAGGTCGAGGAGCTCGTCGGCGACGTGGCGGAACTTCGTGGCCCGTTCGCCCTGCACCGGGTGCACGAAGCGCACCAGCCCCCGGGCCTTGAGGGAGTCGAGGGCCCGCTGCACCGTGAGGTCGTCGAAGGCGACGACCGGATCACGCGACGACGTCTGGTTGCACGCCTGGCGGAGGGCGTTGCGGGTGAGCGGGTACGTGTCGGGGACCGCCGCCTCCTTCTCCACCAGGCAGCCGAGCACACGGGCTTCCGCCGGGGTCAGGGGCTCCACCGGACGGAGGGTAGGCGGCCGCCGAAACGGCCCGCCGGGAGCGCGCTCGTGGTCCGGCCGAGGCGGGCCGGAAACGGTTGGGGCCCCGGGCCGCACCAGCCGGAGCTGGGCGGCAGCCGGGGCCACCGTCGGCCGGGGATCCACCGAGCGACCGTTTCGTGGCGTTAGCCTCTCGACGTTCACTCACATCGCCCGTCGGAGCCGAGGCCCCGGCGGGCGATGCCCTTTTCCGCCGTCCCCTCGGACCGTGAGGCCGTCGGTTCTGGCGAACGGTGCATCTCCGTCCTCCCGCTGCGGTCGTTTGCGCTGCGTTCCGGGAGGGTTCTCGACGGCCGGAGCCGCCGGGTCACCTGCCCGGTGGAAGAGCTCGCCGCGCCGGCCGGAGCCGGTGCGCTTCCCCCTTCCCGCATC
Source organism: Acidimicrobiia bacterium (assembly GCA_013694495.1). GTDB lineage: Bacteria > Actinomycetota > Acidimicrobiia > Acidimicrobiales > JACDCH01 > JACDCH01. The sequence continues at coordinate 6,017 of JACDCH010000422.1, forward strand.
GCTCGTGTCGCTGCGGTAGGTGCACCATGGACCGGCCCGAACCACAGGTCAAGGGGTAAGCGCACAACTCACAGGGTCATCCCCAGGGTTTCTCGTCCGTCCACAGGAAGCGGCTGGTTGTCCACCGCGGGACCCACAGGGAGACGCCCTTCGGGCGCTCAGCCGGGGGCGCCGGACGGCCCTGACGGCTGCTGCTCGGGAAGCGAGACGCGCACCGTGCAGCCGCCGGCGTCGTTGCCGGCGATCCGGATCGTGCCGTTGTGGTTGGCCACGACGCGCGCGCACACGGCGAGGCCGATGCCGAGGCCCGGCGTGGCCACGGTGTTCGGCCGCGAGAACATCTCGAACACGGACTTGCGGTGCTCGGGCGCGATGCCCACGCCGTTGTCGGCCACCGTGATGTCGTGGACGGCGCCGCGCCGGCTGGCGTCGACGGTGACCGCCGGGGGCCGGTCGGGCCGGTGGAACTTCAGCGCGTTGGCGATGAGGTTCTGGAACAGCTGGCGGATCTGCGTCGGGCTGCCCTCCACGACCGGCAGCGAGCGGACCGTCACGGTCGCGCCGGTGTCGGCGATCGCCGCTTCCAGGTCGGCGAGCACGTCGTCGACCAGCGCCCGGATGTCGACCGGCTCCGTCCGCCCGACGGGCACCCCGGCCAAGGCGAGGGCGAATACGTCGTCGATGAGGAGCCGCATCCGCCGTGCGGCCCGCTGCGCGGCGTCGGCGTAGGTGGCCGCCTGGTCGCCCTTCTCCGGGTGCTCCACGGCCACGGCTCGTAGCGCCGCGAGGAAGCCTTCCATGACGACCAACGGCTGGCTGAGGTCGTGCGACACCACCGAAGCGAACTGCTGCAGTTCGCGGTTCGAGCGCTCCAGCTCCTCGTTGCGGATGGCCAGGTCGCGGGCGGCCGCCGCCCGCTCGACGGAGCTGACGATGAGCTCGCCGACCGTTCGCATCCGGGAGACGGTCGCGGGCGGCCAGGACGTCGATCGGTGCCGGGCCTCGAAGCCGATGAAGCCCACCGTCTGCTCCTTCGCCATCAACGGCACGAACAGGATGGAGCGGACGCCGTCGCCGCGCAGCGCGGCGACCGCCTCGGGGCCGTGCGCCTCGAGCTCCCCGATGTCCTCGGCGTGGACGGGCTCCCCCGATCGCAGCGAGCGGAACCAGAACCGCTGCGCCTCGTGCGGCAGGGAGGCGATCGGGGTGTTGCGCTGCTCGACCCCGGGCGCCCACCACTCGTCGAAGGCCTGGCCGCCGGATCGTCCCTCGACTTCCGTCTTGAGCACGTAGGCCCGGTCGGCGCCGACGGCTCGGGCCAGACGCTCGAGGCTGGCGTGGATGGTGACGTCGATGTCGGCCGGCTCCGCCCCGAGCAGCTCGGTGGACATGGCCATCACGAGATCGTCGAGCGAGCCCTCCACCGCCAGCAGGATGCCACCGTCGGCCGCACCGCCGGCGTCATGCCGGTCGGTGCCGAGCCCGAGCCGGCGGGTGGGCATGCTGGCGCCATGGGGAAGTACGACCCGCTCCTCGATCACCTGTGCCGGGCCGGGGACGAACCGGTCGAGATGACCTTCGACGACATCGACCGGCTGGTGGGCGGCCTGCCGCCGTCGGGCGACTCGTGGCCGGCCTGGTGGGCGAACGAAGCCGTCGGCTCGCGCCACGTGCAGGCGCGAGCGTGGCTCGATGCCGGCCGCGAGGTCGAGCGCGTCGACCGGGCCGGCCGTCGCGTGCGCTTCTCCGGCGCGCGCTGGCGGCGGGGCGCCTGACGCCGAGGGCGGCGGTCAGTCCCCTGCGGGCTCGGCCGCGAACGCGGACCAGGTCGCCACCTACACAGGCCACTGGTTCGGCTCCGGGCGCCGCTCCGACGCCAGCACCCCCGGCTCGCTGTGGATGGGCGTCGACCACATCCGGGTGACGGCGACGAAGCCCTACTGCCGGTCGACCACCTCGGCTGGGCGGCGACCGTCGTCGCCGCCTGAGACGCCGGCGCTGGCGGCTCAGGCCCGGCGCCGCCTCCACCGGTCGAGGAGGAACGGGACCAGCAGGCTGACGAACAAGCGACGCACTCGAGCAGGGCCATGGCGCCGCCGCGACCCGCTCCCGGTCCTGCGGTACCCCCTCCGATCCAGGTCGCCACCCCGTCCAGCCGCATGTGGTGAGATCTCCCCTCCGTGACGACGAATGCCGCGGGCGCGGCTCCGGCGGTGGTGCTGGGGGTGGCCGGCGGGTCGGGATCGGGGAAGACGAGCGTCGTCGACAAGATCGTCGCCGACGTCGGCGCCGACCGGGTCTCGGTGCTGCGTCACGACCGCTACTACCACGACCTGCACCACCTCCCGCCCGCCGAACGGATGCAGGTGAACGTCGACCACCCCGAGGCGTTCGACGACGAGCTGTTCGTCGCCCACGTCGAGTCGTTGCGCGCGGGCCGATCCGTCGACACGCCCCGGTACGACTACACGACCTTCACCCGGATCGACGGTTTCGACCGCGTCGACCCGCGCCCGGTGGTGCTGATCGAAGGCATCCTCGTGTTCGCCTCGGCGACCATCCGGGAGCTGATCGACGTCAAGGTCTACGTCGACGCCGATGCGGACCTGCGGCTGCTGCGTCGGCTCCGCCGCGACGTGGTGTCCCGCAACCGGACCGTCGCCGACGTGCTCGACCAGTACGAGAGGACCGTCCGGCCGATGCACCTCGAGTTCGTCGAACCGTCGAAGCGCTGGGCCGACGTGATCGTCCCCCGCGGCGTCGAGAACGTGGTGGGCGTCGACCTGGTCACGTCACGCGTGCAGTCGCTGCTCGCCCTTCGCGCCTGATCGGCCGCGTCAACCGCCGGGCTCCGACACGCAGAGCTCGTTGCCATCGGGATCGACCAGGACGACGGCGTCGAGGTGGTTCCCTTCGACGTCGATCCGGCGGGCGCCGAGGGCCACGAGGCGATCCACCTCCGCTCGCAGGTCGCCACCGTCGGTCGGCGCGATGTCGAGGTGGAGCCGGTTCCTCGTGGTCTTGGCCGGGAGCGGCGGCCCCCAGGTGATGAACGGGCCGGTCCGGTCCGGGGCGCGAACAGCAGTCTCGTCGTCCTGGTCCCAGACGAGCGGCCAGCTGAGCGCTTCGCTCCAGAAGTACCCGACCGCCGGCGTGCCGTCGCACGTGATCGAGCCGAGACGTCCGCAGCCCGCGAGGAAGCCGTTCTCCGGCTCGATGATGCAGAGCTCGTTGCCTTCGGGGTCGGCCAGCACGACGTGGCGCTCCTCGGGGCCCTGGCCGACGTCGACGTGACGGGCGCCGATCTCGAGCAACCGCCGGACGGTCGCCTGCTGGTCGTCGTCGGAGGTGGTGGTCAGATCGAGGTGGATGCAGTTCTTGCCGGCCTTCGCCTCTGCGACCGGGGAGAACAGGATCGGGAACCGGGTGCCGTCGGTCGGCTCGAGGCGTACCTCGCCGGCTTCCTCGACCACCTCCCAGCGCAGCGCCTCGGCCCAGAAGCGGGCCAGGTGGCCGGGCTCGTTCGCGTCGAAGTTCAGCGCGACGAGGCGCGACGTCACCGTGGGCCCTCCGACATCGGCAGGCAGTGCACGGGGCCGATGATGACCCGTGCGCCATCGGGCGGGCGCGCGAATTGCGTCGACGGTCCGGCCCGCAGGTGGCCGGCCAGGGCCACGGCGGCGGCGCCATCCCGGCGGATACCTTCCGCCGATGGTGGACTTCTCGACCGCGACCGAGCGGGAGGCCCTGTGCGGGTTCCTCGACCAGCAGCGCGACGCGTTGATGCGCAAGGTGCAGGGTGTGAGCGACGCCGACGCTCGCAGGACCCCGACCGCCAGCGCGCTGTCACTGCTCGGGCTGCTGAAGCACTCGACCGTGTGGGAACAGCGTTGGTTCCAGGCCATCGTCGCCGGCCGGGAGCTGCCCGACGGGTGGCCCGAGACGCGCCAGGACGGCGCGAGCGACGACTTCGTGGTCGGCGACGACGACACCGTAGAGCACTGGCTGGCCGCCTACGACGACGAAGCAGCGGCGTCCCGGCAGATCACCGACGGCATGGCCCTCGACGACCGGTGCGCCCGGACGGACCTGATCGACGAGAACCTGCGCTGGGTGCTCCTGCACCTCATCGAGGAGACGGCCCGCCACGCCGGCCACGCTGACATCATCAGGGAGACGCTCGACGGCACCCGGGGCATGTGACCCCGGCTCCTGAGGCCGCGGCGGATGACCTCGAACCGTTGCAGCGCGGATCAGACGGCTTCCGCCAGTTCAGCGTGCGCTACCGCCTGCCGTGGCGGGTCGAGGTGCAGCACGTACCCGAGGGGCGCATGGACGCACCGGACCGCTGATGGCACGGCTGAACGGTCGGCCGAAGACGGGTCCGAGCGGGTTCGTCGATTCGCGCCGCTGTCACGTCCTCGACCCGGCCCGGCGGGTCGCGAGGCGATGGCGGAGCGCGAGGACCGGGAAGGCGAGGAACGGGAGGCCCAGCGCCAGCAGGAGGATCGGGAGCCCGAGCGATCGGCTGTAGGCGGTGTCGCCCCGCACGGTCGCGGTCACCGTGCGCCCGGCGTCGGACTCGCCGTTGCCACCGACGAAGTCGCCGACGACGGTGCGCCCACCTTCGGTCCACTCGGCGATGCAGTCGGTGCGGAAGCTCGCACCGGCGCGGTATGTGTCGCACTCGAGCACCGTCGCCTCTACCCAGCTGCCGACGGCCCGCTGGTAAAGCAGGAACGACCCGCCGCCGATGAGCGCCCCGGGGATGGCCAGGACGACCACCCAGACGATGACGGTCACGGCGGCGCCGCCAGCGCCCTTGCGGGCCGGAGGTGGCGACGCGGCCGTCTCGGTGGTCACGGGTCGGCGCTCGAGGGCACGGTCGACCAGCAGCGGGATGCCCTCGGCCCGCCACCACTCGACATCGACGACGCCCCCGGAGAGGCCGCCGTGGTCGAGCTCGGGCCGATGCACCCGCGCCTCGTCGGTCGTGTCCAGGTCGACGGCCACGACGGCACGGAAGCCGTCGACGAACGCCTGGCGGATCGCGGCCTCGGTCGCCGGCGTCGGTGTGGCGGCCACTTGCTCTCGCATCGCCCGCCAGACGTGGACGTCGCCCCGCAGACCCCACTGCTCGTGGGTGACGTCGAACCCATCGCCCAGTACCCCGCGCCCGGGCACGTCGGTGCGATGGCCGCACGTCGGGCATCGCGCCGCCGACGCGCCAGGCAGCTCCTTCAGGGCGGACGCGTCGACGGCGCACAGGTAGCGCGGCATGCCCTGCACGGGACCGCTCATCCGAGGATGCGGGCCGTGACGTGGGCGCTGTCGAGGTACTCGTCGATGCGGGTGATCGTCCCTGCCTCCAGGTCGCACGCGACGACGAGGCACGCCGGGATCTCCTGAGGGGATCCGTCGGCCTTGGTGAAGCGCAGGACGTGCTGCTGCACGAAACCGGATGCGGTGGCCTGCCGGCGCACCTCGTCGTAGGACCGGGCGGCGAGGTTGTCGATCACCCAGCCCAGCACCTCAAGGTTCTGCTCCACCGTCTGCTCGACACCGTCGTCGTTGTGCCACACGACGGCGTCCGGCGCGTACAAGGCCCGGACGGCTTCGACGTCGCCCTTTTCGATGGACGTGAACAGCCGTTCGGCGATCTCGTCGACGGTGCCGGTCATGCGATCGACCGTAGGCCGCCGACCCGGAACCCGCAGCACGTCGGCGGCCCGCCCGTGGGTAGCGTCGCCCCCGTGTTCGTCAAGATCTGCGGGATCACGCGTCCCGCGGACGCGATCGCCGCCGCCGCCGGCGCTGATGCGATCGCCTCGACTTCGTCGCCAGCTCGCTCCGCTGCATCGATATCGAGGTGGCACGGGGCATCGTGACCGTCCTCCCCGGCCACGTCATGACGGTCGGCATCTTCCGGGACCACCCGGCCGACAAGGTGCTGGAGCTCACGGGCTCGCTCGGCCTCGACGCCGCCCAGCTGCACGGCGACGAGCCCCCAGGGGTCACCGCCCTCGTCGCCGCAGGAGTGGGGACGGTGATCAAGGCCGTGGTGGCCGGGAGCCCGTCCCTCGGTTCGATCGACGAGCATGCCGCCGACATCGTCCTGCTCGACGCCCCGACGCCCGGCGGTGGCATCCCGTTCGGCTGGGACATCGTGGGCGACCTCGTCACGAGGCACAAGGTCCTCCTGTCCGGTGGCCTGCGACCCACCAGCGTCGCCGAGGCCGTCCGCCGCGTGCGCCCCTGGGGCGTCGACGTCGCCTCCGGCGTCGAAGCCCGACCCGCGCGGAAGGACCCGGACGAGATCGCTCGTTTCGTGGCCGAGGCGCGTGCCGCCGCAATGCAACCGACGTCGGCCTGAAGGTGACGAGGCGCGGCAGCAGCTCCGTCGATCTGGGACCCGATCACTGCCGTAGGAGGACGCCATGGGGATCGTGATCGCTGACATCAGCGTCACCCTCGACGGGTTCGGAGCCGGGCCGAACCACGCCTGGACGCGCCCTTCGGCGACCTCGATGCAGGCCGGCTGCACAGCTGGATGTTCGAGCACGCCGACGAGGGCGCCGCCGAGCTCGGCGCCATCACCTCGGCGGGCGCTCGTGATGGGCCGCAACATGGTCACCCCCGGGCGTGGCGGGTGGGACCTGCAGTGGCAGGGCTGGTGGGGTGACGACCCGCCCTACCACGCGCCGGTCTTCGTGCTGACGCACCACGAGCGCGAGCCACTGCCGATGGATGGCGGCACGACGTTCCCCTTCGTCACCGGTGGCATCCAGGCTGCGCTGGACCTCGCCCGAGCCGCCGCCGGCTCTGGCAACATCGCGATCGCCGGCGGCGCCACAGCGGTACATCGAGTGCCTAGATCAGCTGCGCCTCGTCCCGGCCGGCGTCCTGGTAGTCGGTGACCAGGCTCACCGCGATGAGCGCCGCGCCAGCGCCGACGTAGAACCACGCCAGCCCGCGATCGGAATCGTCGAAACCGAGGACGAACGGCGCGGCGATGAGCAACGCCGCACCCCCGTAGTCGCCGGCGGAGTGCACGACGAAGGGGATCACCTTGACCATGCCCAACGGGTAGTCGGTGAGGAGGCTCACGACGATCAGGACGACTCCGATGACAACCCCGGTGGCGACGGCCGCGCCCGAGCCTCCGACAGCGAGCGCCACGACGATGAGGGCGGCGGCACTGGCGAAGTCGGCGATGCCGTGCAACCACGCGGGCAGCAGCTTCACAGCGGACATTTGGCCTCCCGGCGTTCCTGTGCTGCGTGTTCGTCGCTCCCCGGCTGGCTCGACGGCGAAGGCGCGAGGACGGTCCACCCAGGAGCCCCCGGCATCAGGCGCCCTGGCCGAGGTTCCGGGTGAGCTCGCCGCAGCGCCGGATCGTCGATGACGGGCTGGTTGACCGGGGTGAGCACCATCCCGGGGGCGAGGCTATTGGCGTTGATCTTCACGGGCCCGAGTTCCAAGGCAAGGGTCCGTGTGAGTTTCGCACGCGCCCTTCGAGCAGTCGTTGTCGCCGCCTCCGGCGTGCGGGCTGACCTCGGTCGAGCACGGACGCCACCATAGGCGCTTGGCGCCGCGGTCGATGCCGGCTCGTGTCGTCTCGTCCCCCCACCGGTCACGCAGCACCTCGGGGATGAGCGTGCGGGTCCTTGCGGTCCCGGGTCGCCAACGACGCGCGGTCGCCGGCTCGCATCCGTCCTTTGGCGGTCAGCGCCGCGGGACCGGCCTCGAGGGCAGCTCCGATGGCGACGGTCCGCTTCGAGAACGCCCGGAGCTGCGCCCGGTGGAAGCCGACCAGCTCCCGGCAACCGTTGCGCTCGGGCCCCACATCACGCCGAGGCGGTCGGTGAGCTGGCGTTGCAGCTCGGCCTGGAACACGGTCCCGGAGGCCTTCAGCCATTCGTGGATCGGGGCCGCCGTCTGCGCCTAGCGTTCCGAAATGGCGCGCCCGGCCCTGGTGACATTCAGCGCAGGCGATGTCGGTGCCTGGACGATCGACCGACTCGACGCAGTGGTCGGCGAAGGTCTTCCGTCCGCGGCGAGACTCGACGTCAGCGAGGATCGCAGGAGTCGACCTTCAGCGCCAGCGTGGTGCCTTCGGGGCTTCACGAGCAACGAACGGTACGTAGAACGAATCGAACGCTCTGCGCTGACCGTGGTCCAGCAACACCTCGGGCGCGCCGATGCAACTCGTGCGGCCCTGATCCCGGTTCGCAAGTCTGACGCTTGGTGGGAGCTGACGCAGGACGAACGCAGAGCGATTCTCGAGGAGCGCTCCCACCACATCGCCATCGGGTTGGAGTACCTGCCGGCGGTGGCTCGCCGACTGCACCATTCACGTGACCTCGGCGACGAGTTCGACTTCCTCACGTGGTTCGAGTACTCGCCCGAGACGTCTCAGGCCTTTGAGGAGCTGGTCGCTCGCTTGCGACGCACCGAAGAGTGGCTGTTCGTGGAACGAGAGGTCGACATCCGGCTCACTCGCTCGACCGTCTGAGGACTCTCGCCGGTCCCGTGTGCCGTTCGACCGCGCTTCGAAACGGGCGTCGCCGGGCCGGCGAGGATCAGGTCGTTGGCGTCGCTGGCCGGCTCGGCGTCGGCCGGGCCGGCCCTCGTCGCGTGAGGTCATGCTCAGCCATCGGACCCTTTGGTGATATCGTGTGCTATCTCCGGAGGTGCCGTGACCGACATCCTGATGCGCGACGTCCCCGACGAGGTTCTGGCGGCCATCGACGCGAAGGCGAAGCGAGTCGGTCTCTCGCGGACGGAGTACCTGCGCCGAGCGCTCGGGAACGCCCCCATGTCGACACCGATCTCACCGATGATCGCCTCGGCCAGGATCGTGTCGACCCCCGGGATCGAACAGAGCCGGTCCCGGACGTCAGCGAAAGGGCGATCAGCTCGTCGATGCCGACTTGGAGTCGGGCGATGGACTCGTCGAGGTAATCGATGTGGGCCAGGATCTCCCCGACGACCAGCGCGTGGTTCGGCCCGAACCGGCCCTTGAGCGCCGATTGCAGCTGGGGAAGCTTGGCCCGCAGACGTCCCCGGGCCAGCTCAGCGAGTATCTCGGGATCGTGGCTGCCGGCGACAAGCGCGTCGAGCATGTCCCGACCGGACTTGCCCAGCACGTCACTGGCCACCGAGGACAGCTTGATGCCGGCGTCTTGGAGGACCTTGTCAAGGCGTTGGGTCTCCCGGGTCCGTTCCTCGACCCTGGTCCGCCGGTACCGGGTCAGGTTCCGCAACTCCCGGATCGGCTTGGGGGGCACGAAGCTCGGGCGCACCAGCCCGAAACGCACCAGACGACAGGTCCAATCGGAGTCAGCCATGTCGGTCTTTGCGGCCCGGGACGTTGTGCATGTGCCTCGCGTTGAGCAGCCAGCACTCGAGCTCTTCTTCGAGCACGTAGAACACCGGCTTCCAGTAGACCCCGGTGCCCTCCATCCCCACCCGGGCCACCCCGAGCGCGACCAGCCAGTCCCGCAGAGCGCACAGGTCATCAGTGAACGTCGCGAACTCGGCCTGCTGCTTGAGGATCGACCCGTCAGGTCCGGGCACCCTGACGGTGACCGCCACCATGTCCTTGTGCACGTCGATCCCCGCGGAGCGTTCGACGATCACCTCCAACTCGTCGTCGTTCACGACGACACCTCCCTCGTGGTCGCTGATCGGGCAGCGCCGTGCAGGGAGACCGGCCAGATGAAATCTGAAGTACGCGCTCGCAGCGGCAATCCATGGTGCTCCGGGTCTCCACGTCACGCTGAGACACGGGCTCGACTGCACCAAGAACGCCCGACGTCGCCAGCACGGCGCCCGACAACATTTCCCCAACCCCCGGTGGGCCTTCAAGCCCCCACCGCTGAAGTGAAAATGACTGCTGGCGCGATGAGCCTGCAGTCGCCGATCGCTCGACGCGATCGTTTTCCCCAACCCCGGGTGGGCCGCCATGCCCCCCACCGCTGAGATGTGAATCACTCGTGATGACGTGCGCAGGTACACCGTGGGCGTCGTCACCGACGGCCACCTGACGCCCGGGCTCTACGCGTGCACCCACGACGAGCTGAAGGCGAACCTGGTGGGGGGTGCGTCCGAGTGATCTCCACCCAGGTGAAGCCCGGCACCCTCCACGCCTACTCGCTCGAACTGACAGCCCTCGCGGACCAGCTCGAGCGCATCCTCGACGAGTCCCACGCGGCGGAGGTCGCCCACCACGTCGCCAGCGTCGCGATCGACACGGACGCCCCGCAGGAGGAGCACGACGACTTCGACGTGGTCAACGGGTGGCGCGTCTACGCCGACGTCGTGTGGCGTCTCCGTTGGGCTGATCGACCAGACGGAGGCCACGAGCTGTGGGTGCGGCGCGGCTCGGTGGGCGACAGACCGAGACGCTCATGGAGCTCGTGGGGGTCGCCCCTCGACGCTGACCCTCACGAATCTCGCTCATGCACGGAGCCCCGGCGGGCCATGGCCGGGGCTCCGTCGCGTCTCAACCGAACAAGCCGCCGAGGTCGATCCGGGCGAGGCGTAGCCGGACGCGTAGGTCGTCGTCGTCGATCGGCTCGCCGTTGACGCCGGCCGTAGATGTACCGCCGAGCGGGACCCCGACGGCTCAGACTCCCCAGCTGAACGTCACCGAGAGGAAGGAGCTGTCACCCTGATCACAGCTCACGTAGACCACCTCCTCCATGCCCGTCGACGTTGTGGTGCACATCCAACCGTCGCCCACCTGCATCGGCTCATCCGGCACCTCACCCGGGGCGAGCACCGTTGTGTCGAAGTTGGCGGCAACACCCTCGGCGACGTCGCACTCCGTCCCGAGCGCCCCGAGCTCGTACACGCGCTCCAGGCCGTCCTCGCAGGCCCGTCCGACCGACGGACCACCCGGCGCCGGGTCCGGCGGAGATGCCTGCACGGGAGGGGCCGCTGGGTCCGGCGCCGCCGTCTCGACGACCGACTGTGTCGTCGACGGCTGGTCGATGTGGCCCGGCATGAATGTCGGAGATGCCCCCCCGTCGGGCTCCGTGGCGGTCGAACCCGCGGATGCGGCCCCGCACGCACCCAGGACCATGGTCAGCGACACCAGGGTCGCGTACCGGGTACGAGGCGTTGCTCTCACACTTGCTCCTTTGAACGTCGTCATCGACCCTCTTTGACGCACGTGCCGGCCCGTTGCTTCCGTCCGTTCTTCGGGGCGACGCAGCGTCACCGCGCCGCCCGGCGCCGCCCGGCGTGCACCTCGCGATTGTCGGCCTCATGCTGGTTTCAGGGTTGGTTGTGAGCGTCAGCGGACGACCGCCACCCGAACCTGAGGACCAGCCCTAGAGGAGCGCACGAGCAGGCCGATCGGGTCCGTGTGGTCGTTCCGGGCGAGGAGCTCGTACAGCGGATCCTGCGGGTCGTCCTGATCGAAGGTGTCGACCCAGCTCCCCACGAGCGGAAGCGTACTGAGAATAGTTCTCAGGTTCTGCCATACGGCGATCGGTCGGGGGGCGGCCCGTCCAGAACGCTGGCACTCGAGGACGCCAGACCGACCGCCCTCAGGACGAGCGGAAGAACGACGTCTCGCCACTGAACCCGATCTCTACGGTGACGAGGAGGGAGCCGTCGCCAACCTCGGCCTCCGGCACGACAACGCACTCGTTTCCGGTGTAGCTCCCGCCCGGGAACAGGTCGCCGCCATCGAATATCGAGTCGGGGTTGCTCGCCGAACAGCCTGCGTTGGAGACGTCGTACTGCCGATTCGCGGAACCGACCATCCCGACGAATACAGCGAAGCCCGTGTTGACGTTCTCGGAGGTCCCGTTCGTGATCGTGTAGTTCACGAGGGCGCAGGCACACCGCCGTGGCCCTCTGGATCGCCGCAGGGGCCTCGTCGAAGGAGGTCGCGGCCAGGGCGGGGCACTCGTCCGTCGTGACGGTCCTGGACCGCTACGGGCACCTCCTGCCGGGCTCCGAGGACCGCGTGAACGACGCGCTCGACGCCATGGCCGAGGGCGTCGAGACGGCGACCGTGCGACCGATCCGCTGATCCTCCTGTGTCCCGCTCGTGTCCCGCCCGTGTCCCGGGACCCTGAGGCCAATCGTCCTCAAGCCCGTGACCTGCGGAGATGGCGTGGGCGTAACAGGACTCGAACCTGTGACCTCTGCCGTGTGAAGGCAGCGCTCTAACCAACTGAGCCATACGCCCCTGAGGGGAGCGGCGAGCGTAGCCGCGGGGTTCCGGAGGCCGGAATCGAGCTGGGTCAGCGGTAGGCGGGCGGGACGGTGTCGAGGTCGAGGGACGCTTCGAGGGCGGCGAGGGTGCGGAGGACGACCACGTCGCCGTGCTGGGGGCCGACGACCTGAAGGCCGACGGGCATGCTGTCGGAGGTGAAGCCGGCGCACACCGACCCGGCCGGCGAGCGGGTCAGGTTGAAGCCGTAGGTGAGCTGCACCCAGTTGGCGTCCTCCACGCCGTCGATGAGCCCGCCACCGGCGCCGAGTCGGGGCGTCTGGCCAGCAACGGTCGGGCACAGCAGCACCGAGTGCGTCCCGAACAGCTCCACCAGGGCGAGGTTGAGGAGGTGGGCGCCATCCAGCGCTCGGATGACATCGGTGGCGGTGTAGCCGCGCGCCACGTCGGCGGTCAGGGCCAGGCCGGGGTCGACGAGGCCCCACTGATCGGTGTCGCGCAGGGCCTCGAGCGTGCGCTCGTTGCAGCAGCCGACGATCCGGAACCACTCCGACAGCGGGTCGTGGTCCCACACCCGGACCTCGGTGACCTCGGCGCCGCGATCGGCCAGCCCGGCCACGGCGCGCTCGCACACCTCGAGGATCTCCCGGTCGACCCGGGCGAAGCCGAGGTCAGGTGACCAGGCGACGCGGAGGGGGACGCCGATGCTGTCGAGGCTCGCGCTCCAGCGCGTGTCGGGGAGGGGCAGCGAGCGGAGGTCGGTGGGGTCGGGGCCGATGGCGGTGTCGAGGCCGGGCGCCGCGTCGGCGATGCGCCGCGTCATCACGCCCTTCGAGGACAGGTCGAGCCAGCCCGGCGGGTGCGGGCCACCGGCGGGGATCCGCCCCAACGAGGGCTTGAAGCCGGTCAAGCCGTTGACCGCGGCGGGGATGCGGATGGAGCCGCCGCCGTCGGAGCCGGTCGCCATGGGTACGAGGCCGGCGGCGACAGCCGCGGCGCTGCCGCCCGAGGACCCGCCGGCCGAGCGCTCGAGCGACCACGGGTTGTGGGTGGCGTGGCCCCAGGCGTTGGTGGTGTCGCCCTTCCAGGCGTGCTCGGGCGTGTTCGTCTTGCCCACCACCACGCACCCGGCCGCCCGCAGCCGGGCGACGAGGAGCGAGTCGGTCCGGGCCACCGGGTCGTCGCGGTGGATCGACGACCCGATCGTGGTGATGAAACCGGCGGCGTCCTCGGTGTCCTTCACGGCCAGCGGGATGCCGGCCAGGGCGCCGACCTCCTCCCCCGCCGCGACTCGCTCGTCGATCGCCGCCGCCGCCGCCAGCGCGGCTTCGGCGTCGACGGCGAGGAAGGCGCCGAGCACTTCGTCGTCCTGCTCGATGGCGGCCAGGCTGGCCCCGACCAGCTCGCGAGCGGCCAGCGCACCGCGCCGCACGTCGGCTGCGAGCTCGGCCACCGGCCGGCGCAGCAGCACCCGATCCACACCCATGTCGGCCCCCCTCGTCGAGCGTCAGCCCGATGGTGCCCCGCGCAGCAGCTCGAAGCACAACGCGGAGTCGAGTTCGGCCGGCTGGTAGGGCTCCGTCGCCTCGGGGCACAGCCCGACCTCGCGCACCTCGGTGATCACGACGCGGGCGCCCGGCTCGTCGCACCCGACGTCCTCGGCCGCGCCCGCGACCGGGCGGACGCAGCGGACGCCCTCGGAGTTGCCGGGGGCGGTGGCGTAGGCGGTGAACACGAAGATGCCGGCCAGGAGCAGCACGACGAGCACCCACGGCAGCGCCCGGACGAGCCGGCCGGCCCGGCCGATCTCCTCGATGTCGTCGCCGAACAGGGAGCCCGTCGAGAAGGCGAACCCGTCGCCCACGGTGGTGGCCCGGGCCGCAGCCCGCACGGCCGGCGCCTCGCGGTCCTGGTCGTAGGCGATGCGGCGGCCGGCGTTGCCGAGGACGCGCCACGCCTCGTTGACGGCCTGCATCGCCCGCTCGGCCTCGGCCCGCTCGTCGGGCGGCCCGGCGCCGACGAGATCCGGGTGCAGGCGACGGGCCTGGTCCAGGTAGGCGCGCCGCACCTGCTCGGGCGAGGCGCCCTCGGGCACCCCGAGCGTCTCGTAGTGCGACGCCACCATCGGGGGTCAGTACCCGAGCTCGGGATCGACGGGTCCGAGCAGCGGCTCGCCCGCCGCCCACCGGCGGAGGTTCTGCACGATGCGGGCCGATAGCAGCGGCACCGCCATCTCCGGCGTATTGCCGACGTGCGGCGTCACGACCGCGCCCGGGAGCGTCCACAGCGGGTGCCCGTCCGGGAGGGGTTCGGGATCGGTCACGTCGAGGCCGACGGCGCCGATCGATCCGTGCTGCAACGCGGCGACGAGGTCGTCGGTCACGACGTGCCCACCGCGGGCGACGTTCACCACGCAGGCGTGCTCGGCCAGCAGGTCGAGGCGGCGTCGATCGACGAGACCTCGCGTCTCGGGGGTCAGGGCGAGGGCCAGCACCAGCCCGTCGGCGCCGGCCAGCGCGCCGTCGAGCCCGTCGGGGCCGACGACCCGGGCCGCCCCGGCCATCGGCTCCGGCCGCCGGCGTACGAC
>JACDCH010000444.1 GCA_013694495.1 Acidimicrobiia bacterium
CGAACGCCTCCGCCATGGCCTCGACGGTGGCGCCCACGACGTCGAGCACCGCGCCCGGCCGGCCGCAGTGGGCGACCGCCAGCACCCTGCGGAACTCGTCCCACAGCACCACCGGCGCGCAGTCGGCGACCAGGACCGCCAACGCGACCCCGGGCTCGGCGGTGACCAGGGCGTCGGTGGCCCCGAACTCGGCCGCCGCCTCGGCCGCCCCGGCGTGCCCGGCGCCGGCGTTCGATCGGTCGACCACCGCCACCCGGGCGCCGTGGCGCTGGTCGGCCATCGTGAGCCGGTCGACGCCGATGCCGACCGCCACCCGCTCGCGGTTGGCCCGGACCGCCTCGGGGTCGTCGCCCACGTGGTCGCCGAGGTTCAGCGACTCGTACGGCCCCTCGCTCACGCCGCCGTGGCGGTTGGTCACCGCGGCCAGCGCCCCCGGGAGCTCGAAGTGGTGACCGATCACGGATCGTCGACGTTACCGAGCGACCTCGGGCATGCTCGGCGCCATGGACTTCGGCGCCGGGACCACGACCGACGAGGTGCTCGACGGGGTCGACCTGTCCAGCACCACCGCCCTGGTGACCGGCGCCTCGTCCGGGCTCGGCCAGGAGACGGCGCGGGCGCTGGCGGCCCACGGCGCGTCCCTGGTGCTCGGCGTCCGCGACGTTGCGAAGGGGGAGGCCGCGGCCGAACCAGTGCGCGCCGCGGTCGCCGCAGCCGGCGCGGGAGGCACCGTCGAGGTGCGGGCCGTCGACCTCACCTCGCTCCGGTCGATCCGGGCGTTCGGCGACTCGATGTCGGCCGACCACGCATCGCTCGACCTGCTCGTCGCCAACGCCGGCGTGATGGCGACGCCGCAGGCCACCACCGAGGACGGCTTCGAGCTGCAGTTGGGCACGAACCACCTCGGCCACTTCGTGCTCGTCAACCGCCTCGCCCCCCTGCTGCTCGCCGGGGGGCCGAGCCGGGTCGTGGTGCTGTCTTCGAGCGGCCACCGATTCGCCGACGTCGACCTCGACGACCCCGGGTTCGAGCGCACCGAGTACGACCCGTGGATCGCCTACGGGCGGTCGAAGACGGCCAACGCGCTGTTCGCCCTCGAGCTCGACCGCAGGTTGCGGGCCCAGGGCGTGCGGGCCGCCTCGGTGCACCCGGGCTTCGTCCACACCGAGCTGGGCCGGCACCTCACCGACGAGACGATCACCTCGCTGCTGGCGTCGGCCGGGGCCGGCGGCCTGCCCACCCCCAAGTCGGTCGAGGCCGGGGCCGCGACGTCGGTGTGGGCCGGCGTCGTCGCCGACGCCGACGAGGTGGGCGGGCGTTTCTGCGAGGACTGCCACGTCGCCGAGCCCGCCGGGGAACCCGGCCGGCCGGGCGGCGTCCACCCCTGGGCCCAGGAGCCCACCACGGCCCGGGCGCTGTGGGACCTCAGCGAGCGCCTCGTCGGCGAGACCTTCCCGGCGCCGGCCGGGCCGTGACCCTGTTCGTCGAGGTGGCGACGGCCTCGGCCGCGGCCACCGCGACGAGGTCCCGGCTGGCCAAGGTCGCCGCCTTCGCCGACCTCCTCGGGCGGCTACGACCCGACGAGGTCGAGCCGGTCGTGGCCGTGTTGTCCGGCGAGCTCCGCCAGCGCCGCACGGGCGTGGGCTGGGCGACGATCGCCGCCATCGACGTGCCGCCCGCAGTCGAGCCCACGCTCGAGGTGCTCGATGTCGACGCCGTGCTCGACCGCCTCGTGATCACGACCGGCGCCGGCTCCGTCGCCGCCCGTTCGGCGCTCCTGACCGACCTCTTCGCCCGGGCGACGGCCGAGGAGACCGACCACCTGCGCCGCCTGCTCATGGGCGAGCTGCGCCAGGGCGCGCTCGAGTCGCTCGTGGCCGACGCCGTGGCCAGGGCGGCCGGGCTCCCCGTGGCCGCCGTGCGCCGCGCCGCGATGCTCTCGGGCCAGCTGCCCGTCGTCGCCCGCCTCGCCTTCGACGGGGGTGAGGCGACGCTGGAGGCGATCGGGCTCACCGTCGGTCGCGCCCTCCAGCCGATGCTGGCCGCCACCGCTGCGAGCGTGGCCGAGGCGCTGGCGCTCACCGGCGAGGCATCGGTCGAGTGGAAGCTCGACGGCGCCCGCATCCAGGCCCACCGCGACGGCGACGAGGTCCGGTTGTTCACCCGGAACCTCAACGAGGTGACCGACCGGTTGCCGAGCATCGTGGCCCTCGTGCGGTCATTCCCGGCGGCGCGCCTCGTGCTCGACGGCGAGGCGATCGGGATCGACGAGGACTCGAGCCGACCGGACCGGTTCCAGGACACGATGAGCCGCTTCGGGCGCCAGACCGGCGACGCCGGGGCCGTGCTCGTCGCCCGCTTCTTCGACGTGCTCCACCGCGACGGGACCGACCTGCTCGAGCGCCCGCTGGCGGAGCGCCTCGCCGCCCTCGACGCCGTGGCGGGGGCGGCGGCGATGCCCCGGATCGTCACCGCCGACCCCGATGTGGCGGCCGCGTTCGCCGAGGACGCCCTCGCCCGGGGCCACGAGGGTGTGATGGTCAAGGCGCTGTCGTCGCCCTACGAGGCCGGCCGGCGGGGCGGCTCGTGGCGCAAGGTCAAGCCGGTGCGCACGCTCGACCTCGTGGTGCTGGCCGTCGAGTGGGGCACCGGCCGGCGCCAGGGTTGGCTGTCGAACCTGCACCTCGGCGCCCGGGGCGACGACGGGTTCGTCATGGTGGGCAAGACGTTCAAGGGCCTGACCGACGAGCTCCTCACGTGGCAGACGGCGGAGCTGCTGGCCCGGGAGGTGCGCCGGGACGGGCACGTGGTGCACGTGCACCCTGAGCTCGTGGTCGAGATCGCCCTCGACGGCGTGCAGGCCTCGACCCGCTACCCCGGCGGTGTCGCCCTCCGCTTCGCCCGGGTCCGCCGCTACCGCGACGACAAGACGCCTGCCGACGCCGACACCATCGAGTCGGTCCAGTCGCTCTTGGGTTGACGAGGGCTCAGGACTTGCGGAGGAACACCGGGTCGCGCCGGCGCCCCTTTCGACCGCCGGAGGCGCTGGGGTCTGGGGCGGAGCCCCAGGTATCGGCCGCAGGGCGACGAAGTCGGCCGAGGACCGCAACGACCGAGCGGAGCGAGGGCGACAAGACTCGCCGGGACGGAGCGAAGCGAGTGACGGCGAAACGACTCAGGGACAGGCGCAGGGGGCGGCGGCGCAGCGGGGGCAGCCGGTGGCGTAGCGGGCGGCGGCGTCCTCCAGCGACAAGCCGAGCTGCTCGGCGAGCGAGGCCAACCAGGCCAGCACGTCGCCCAGCTCGTGGCGCTGCTGGTCGACGGTCCCCTTGCGGGCGGCCTGGGCCAGCTCGCCCAGTTCCTCGGCGAGCCAGGCGACCGTGGCCGGCACCCCTCGCGCCCGGTCGCGCTCGGCGTACGTGCGGGCGATCTGGGCCTGGAACTCGCCGAGTTGCATGGGGCGCGGCGGCGGTCAGCCGGGTTCGGTTTCGAACGCCGGCTCGAGCCCGGTCAGCTCGAGGAGGCGCAGCACTGCGTCCGAGGGGGACACGAGCACGAGGCGGGCGCCGCGGTTGCTGGCCGCAGCCCGGCAGTCCAGCAGCGTCACCAGGCCGGCGGAGTCGCAGAACGACGTGTCGCGCAGGTCGAGGCGCACAACCACGTTCTGCTCCTCGAGCTGCAGGTCGACCAGCTCGGTGATCCGGTGCGCGGTGGAGGCGTCGATCTCACCCGAGACGACGATGCGGGCACCCTGTTCGTGGACGCGGGCAACAGGCACGTCGGACATCATCGCCGACTTCCCGGCGGGGCGCCGCACCAGCCACCACGGACCGAGGGGCCGTTGACGAAGTCGTCCCTTGGGAGCCGCGTGGCGGCCGGGACGAGGCCCGCCAACGCCGAGATGGCCGCGGCGTGTGGGACGGCGACGAGGGGGAGGGCTGGGCCCGCCACTGGGAGCGGTGCCGGCCTGGCTCGTCATGCGACCCAGCGGGGGTGACGCGACACCCGAAGGGGTAGGTGGCGGCGATGCCCGACGCCATCACCTTGCTCGAATCCGACCACGAGGTCGTCGAGGGCCTCTTCAAGCAGTTCGAAGCGGCCGGCCCGAAGGCGTACAAGGCCAAGCAGAAGATCGTCGACAAGATCATCCGCGAGCTCGCCGTCCACGCCGCCGTGGAGGAGATGGTGTTCTACCCGGCGACCAGGGAGCTCTCGCCCGACGTGGAGGACCACGTGCTGGAGAGCCTCGAGGAGCACCACGTCGTGAAGTGGATCCTCAGCGAGCTCGACGGGATGGACCCGCAGCACGAGCGCTACGACGCCAAGGTCACGGTCCTGATGGAGAGCGTGCGCCACCACGTGGAGGAAGAGGAGAAGGAGTACTTCCCGCAGGTGCGCAAGCTCAGCGACCGCCCGACGCTCGAGGAGATGGGCGAGGTGCTGGCCTCGGCCAAGAAGGTGGCGCCGACCCGGCCGCACCCTCGGTCGCCGGACGAGCCGCCGGCGAACCTCGCCAACCTCGCCGCCGGCCTGCTCGACCGGATCCGCGACACGGTGAGCGGTCGGAGCTGACGATGCGCGACCTCCTACCCGAGGAGGAGGCGGCGGGCAGCGACGACGTCGAGGCCCAGGTCGAGGCGATCCAGGAGGACTCCGACGCCCGCACCGCCGACCGCGAGGCGGCGCCCGGATCGAGAGTGGAGCACCGCACCTCGGCCGACACCACGCCGCCGGTGTGATCCGGCGGCGCCGGGCGGCGGCGGACCCACGAGCCCGGCGCCGCGACCGCGGTGCGCCGATGACCGACCTCGCGACGCTGCTCTCGAGCCCCGACAGCGGCGTCCAGGCCGTGTACCAGCCGATCGTGCAACTCGTTGACCCCGTTCGTGAACGTCGCGCCCGACACGCCGCCGCCTCGCCGGCGACGGCGAGCTCGCTGCCGGCGGCGCGTTCGTGGCGGTGCTCGGGCCCGACGTGGCCCGCCGGCACCGTGCCCGTCCCGGACGTCACCTTGGCGACGAGCAGGTCGACGGCCCCGGCGGGGGCGGCGGTTCATCGCCGCATTCGACCTCGAACACCTTGTGCTCGGGGCCGCCGGGGGCGTCGGTGTTCTGGACCGACAGCTTGTACCTGCCGGGCGCCCGCCGCGCCGCGTCAGTCGTCGCGGTCGCGGTCGCGGTCGCGGTCGTTGCCGTTGCCGTTGCCGTTGCTGTTGCCGTCGCCGTCGCCGTCGTCGCCCCGGGCCGGCGCGGTGGTCGCT
>JACDCH010000465.1 GCA_013694495.1 Acidimicrobiia bacterium
CCCCGCGTTGGCGCGCGGCTTGGCCGCCGCCCTCAGCCGCCGGCGGGGCGAGTTCGACGCCTGGTCCGGCCTGGTGGGCGCCCGCGACGACCTGCTCGTCGACCTCGACCGACCGCGGTCGCCCACCGGCCTCGAGCAGTACGCCGCCTGCCCGTTCCGGTTCTTCCTCTCGTCGGTGCTGCGGATCGGCGGCTCGCACGATCCCACCGAGGTCGACCTCATCTCGGCCCTCGACGAGGGCTCGCTCGTGCACGAGGTGCTCGAGCGCTTCATCCTCGCGGCTGGCCCGAAGCCGCCCCACGAGCCGTGGTCGCCCGAGGATCGGGAGGCGATGCTGGCGCTGGTCGACGAGGTCACCAGCCGCTACCGCAGCGAGGGCCGCACCGGTCGCGAGCTGCTCTGGGGCGTGCGGGTGAAGCAGCTGCGCCACCAGCTCCTCCGGGTGCTCGACACCGACGAGCGCCTGCGGGCCGAGCGGGGCGTGACCCCCGCCGCGGTGGAGCTCTCGTTCGGCCTCGACGACCGCGCCCCCGTCACCCTGCAGCTCGACGACGGACGAACCGTCGCGTTCAAGGGCACCGCCGACCGCGTCGACGTGTCACCCGACGGCCGCCGCCTCGTCGTCTACGACTACAAGAGCGGCAAGCACGAGCCGTTCCTCGGCGTGCAGTACGACGGCGAGGGCGGCGGCGACCTCACCGCCCGGGGCACCAAGCTGCAGCTGCCGATCTACGCCTTGGCGGCGCAGCGCCGCTGGCCCGACGCCGAGGAGGTCGAGGCCCGCTACTGGTTCGTGGGGTCGCGCAGCAACGGCCGCACGCTCGGCGGCCCGTTCGACGACGCGGCCGAGCGCCGCTTCCGCGACGTGGTCGGCACGGTGGTCGACGGGATCGAAGGGGGCCGCTTCCCCGCCAACCCGGGTCGGGAGCAGTACCGCTCCGGGGCGTGGACGCACGACAACTGCGGCTGGTGCGACTTCGATCGCGTGTGCCCCACGACGCGCGGCGAGACCTGGGTGCAGCTCCGTCGGTCGCCGGCGCTGGCCGACTACGTGGCCCTGGCCGAGGAGCAGCACGCGGCGGAGCCCGATGGGTGAGGTCCTCCGCCTGTTCGATCCCGACGTCGAACCCGAGCAGGAGCGGCCCGAGGCCGCGCCCGTCGCCCTGCTCGTCGACGGCGACGCCCGCGACGCCATCGAGAACGACCTCGACCGGAACCTGTTCGTGGAGGCCGGGGCCGGGACCGGCAAGACCACCGCGCTCGTGCGTCGGATCGTCCGGCTCTTCGCCACCGGCCGCCTCGCTGAGCCGTCGCAGCTGGCCGCGATCACGTTCACCGAGGCCGCCGCCGCCCAGCTGCGCGACCGGATACGCGCCGCCCTCGAGCGCGCCGCCGTCGACCCGGCCCCGCCCACCGCAGAGCGCGACGCCTGCCGGGTGGCCGCCCGTCGCATCGACGAGGCGATCGTCACCACCCTCCACGGCTTCGCCCAGGGCTTGCTGGCCGAGCATCCCCTGGCGGCGCGCCTCCCACCGGTGTTCGAGGTCGACGAGGGGATCCCGGCCGAGCTCGAGTTCGTCGAGCGGTGGGCAGCGTTCGTCGACGACCTCCTGGCCGACCCCGATCTCACCGACGACCTCGAGGTGGGGGTGACGCTCGGGCTCTGGCTGCCCCGGCTCGGTGAGGTGGCCCGACGGTTCCACGACCGGTGGGACCGTCTCGTCGACGTCGACCTGGTCGATCCGGGCCCGGTGCCGCCGGGCGACCCCGCCCCGGTGCTCGACGCCCTGCGCGCCGCGATCGGTTGCATCGAAGAGCGCATGGCCGGGAGCGACGACCGGCTCGTCCGCCACCTCGAGGAAACCGTCGCCCCACTGCTCGCCCGCTACGACGACGCGGTCGCCACCGGCGACCCGCTCGAGGTGCTACGAGCGCTGGCCGCCGAGGCGCCGCCGGCGGCGGCGAACAAGGGGCAGAAGGCGTACTGGGGCGACCAGAAGGCGGTCGTCGTCGCGGCGCTCGAGACGGCCAAGACGGCCCATGCCGAGCTGCTCGGCGGGCTCCGCCAGCGGGTGCTCGCCCGCCTCGTGCCCCGGCTCGCCCAGTTCACGCTGGCCTGGGCCGACGAGCGGCGCCGGGCCGGGCGCCTCCACTTCCACGACCTGCTCGTCCACGCCCGGGGCCTGCTGTGGTCCGACGCCCAGGTGCGGTCGGTGCTGGCCCGCCGGTTCTCGGTGCTGCTGGTCGACGAGTTCCAGGACACCGACCCGCTGCAGGTGGAGCTCGTGTTCGCGTTGGCCGCCGACGACCCGCTCGTCCTCCCGTCGCGCTGGGACGAGATCCGGTTGGCCCCCGGCAAGGTGCTCGTCGTCGGGGATCCCAAGCAGTCGATCTACGGGTTTCGGGGCGCCGACATCACGCTGTGGAACCGCACCCGCCGCCGCTTCGGCACCGACGTCGTGCACCTCGTGCAGAACTTCCGCTCGGTCGGCTCGATCCTCGACTGGGTCAACGAGGTGTTCGACCGGTTGATGGGGGAGGGCGACGGCGATGCGCAGCCGCCCTACCGCAGCCTCGACGCGCACCGCGTGAGCCTCGACGACGAGCCCGAGGTCGTGCTCATCGGTGGTCCGGCCCCGAAGGGCGTCCGCGCCGCGGAGGTCCGCCTGCACGAGGCGGCCGACATCGCCAAGGTGATCGCCGCGCTGAAGCGGTCCGGGCGGGCTGTGCCCGACGAGTCGGCGCACGCCGAGGAGGGCGCCACCCGGCCGCTGCGCTTCGACGACGTCGCCATACTCGTCCCCACCCGGGCGCCGATCGGCCCCGTCGAGCGCGCCCTCGACGAGGCCGACATCCCCTACCGGGTCGAGAGCCGGTCGCTCGTGTGGCGTACCGACGTCGTGCGCGACGTGCTGTCGCTGCTCGAGGCGGTCGAGGACCCCGACGACGAGGTCGCCGTCGTGGCCGCGCTGCGCTCGCCGGCCTTCGCCTGCACCGACGTCGACCTCGTCGACTGGCGCCGGGCGGGTGGGCGCTTCGACCCGACGCGACCGTGGGTCGAGGTCGACGAGGAGGGCACCATGCCACCCGAGCTCGACGGCGTGGCCCCGGGTGTCGCCGCTGCGCTGGCGACGCTGCGGTCGTGGCACGAGCGGCGGTGGCGGCTCACGGTCGACGAGCTCGTCGCCGGCCTCCTGCGGGAGCTGCGGCTCGTGCCGCTCACGTTCGCCCAGCGCCGGCCGCGCGACCACTGGCGTCGGCTCCGGTTCGTCGTCGACCAGGCCCGGGCGTTCGTCGAGGCCGGGGGCACGTCGCTCGTGCGGTTCCTCGAGTGGGCCCGGTTGCAGACCGACGAGGGCGCCGCCGCGGTCGAGGCGATCGTTCCCGAGCCCGACGACGACGCGGTCCGCATCCTCACCGTCCACGGCTCGAAGGGGCTGGAGTTCCCCGTCGTCGTGCTGGCCGGCCTCGCCACCGGCGCGCCGCCCACCATCACGAGCGTGCTGTGGTCGGGTGCGGGCCCGGAGGTCGCCTTCTCGGTGCTCGGCGGTGGCGCCCAGTTCACGACCGTGGGCCACGACGATGCCAAGGCCGGCGCGAAGCAGCTCGAGGTGGCCGAGTCACGGCGCCTGCTCTACGTCGCCGCGACGCGCGCCCGGGAGCAACTCGTGGTGAGCGTGCACCACGCCTCGGCCGGCGGCACCGGCGCCCACGCCCAGACGCTCTTCGACCACTGCCAGGACCTCGCCGGCCGGTGGCGCCCGGCCGAGCTCGAGGCCGAGCCGCCCCTGCTCCACGTCGAGCGGGCCGGGCCACCGGCCCGCACCGCAGCCGAGCGGGAGGCATGGCGAACCCGCTGGGACGCGACGATC
>JACDCH010000478.1 GCA_013694495.1 Acidimicrobiia bacterium
GTGCTGGATCCACGGCGGCCCCACCGACCAGTGGATGGTGACGTTCAACCCCCGGTTCGCGTACTTCCTCGACCGGGGCTGGGCCATCCTCGTCCCCGACCACCGGGGCAGCACGGGGCACGGGCGGGCGTGGGCCCAAGCCCTGGCCGGGAGCTGGGGCGAGCTCGACGTGGCCGACTGCGCCGCCGGCGCGCGGGCCGTCGCCGAGCGGGCGCTCGTCGCCCCGGCGCGCCTCGTGGCGCCGGGGTCCTCGGCGGGCGGCTTCACGACCCTGCTCCTCCTCGCCCAGCACCCCGAGCTGTTCGCCGCCGGCGTCGCGCTCTTCCCCGTGTCCGACCTCGTGTCGCTGGCCGCGGCAACGCACCGCTTCGAGCGGCACTACACCGACACGCTCGTCGGGCCCCGGGCGGACGCGCTCGACGAGCTCACGCTGCGCTCCCCGCTGGCCCAGGTGGCGCACATCCAGGCGCCCCTCCTGCTCCTGCACGGCGCCGCCGACCCGGTCGTCCCGGTGGGCCAGACCCGGGCGCTGGCCGCCCGGCTGGAGGCGCTCGGACGAACGGTCGAGCTGCACGTGTACGACGGCGAGGGCCACGGGTGGGGCCGCCCCCCGGTCGTCATCGACGAGATCGAGCGGATCGAGCGCTTCCTCGACCGCCACGTCCCAGGAAGAGGTTGAGCTGATGGGCATCATCGACGAACGAGGGCAGGGCGGACGGCCCGGCGACGCCACGGGGCTGCGCTGGTGCGCCCTGTGCGCGGCCGAGTACGTACCCGGGGTCGAGGTGTGTGTCGACTGCGTCGTGCCCCTCGTCGACCAACCGCCGCTGCGGGCCGACGACATCGGCGATGAGGAAGGCGAGCAGCTCGCCTACGAGTTCGACGACCTGGCCCCGGCCGACCGGCTCGGCCTCGATCGCGAGCTGGCCGCCGCCGGCGTCGTGCATGCGTGGGACGGCACGACGCTGCTGATCGCGCCGTACGACGAGGCCGAGGTCGACGCCGTCCTCGGCGGCCGCGATGGCGGGGGCGGCGGTCCGGCCCTCGTCGGCCGCGACATCGACGACGCCCTGCTCGACGAGGACGCCGAGCAGCTCGTCTACGACCTCGCCGACTGGGACGCCACCCAGGTCGCCGACCTCGACGGCCGGCTCGAGGCCGAGGGCATCGCCCACGCCTTCGACGAGGACGGCGACCTGGTCGTGCTGGCCGCCGACGAGGAACGGGTCGACGTCATCGTCGACGCCGTCGAGTTCCCGGACGCCCTCGAGGCCGACGACGACGGCGACGGCGACGGGCTGGCCGCGGTCGACGCCGTCGGCAACCTGTTCGTGGCGGCCGACCGCTTGTGTCACGACCCCGCCGACACCGAGGGGGTCCTGGCCGCGGCCGATGCGTCCCGGGCGATGGCGTCGATGCCCGTTCCGTTCGGCTTCTCGCCGCCGGTCTGGAACGAGCTCAACGAGCGGGCGGGCGAGCTGCGCCGGCTGCTCGAGTCGGAGGCCGAGCTGGTCGACGACGCAGCCGTCGTCGAGGTGGCGACCCGGCTGCGGGCCGCCCTCCGGCCGTACGTGTGACCGGCGCTAGCGCCCCACGGCGACCGGCGTCGCCCGGCTGAACCCGTCGGGCTCGCCGAGCAGCAGGGCCAGGGCCTGGCTGCGGGTGTGCACGCCGAGGGCGCGGTAGGCGTGGCGGAGGTGCGTCTTCACCGTGTTCACGTCGACGTAGAGCGCAGACGCGATCTCGGCGTTGCTCAGGCCCTGGAGGAGGAGGGCGACGACCTCGGACTGCCGGGCCGACAGGCCCCGGGCGGCGCCGGGCCAGGGGGCGACGAAGGGGCCGCCGCCGGCCGAGTCGACCACTCGCTCGCCGTGGTAGATGTCGACCAGCGCGTCGACGAGCGACCGGGCTGAACGTGACTTGGCCAGCACCGCCGAGGCCCCGGCCTCGATAGAGGCGGCGACCTGCGCGGGCCGGGGGGATCCGGTGAAGACCGCGACCTTGCCCACGCCGTCGGTGGTGAGCAGTTGCTTGATCGCGACCACACCGTCGTCCGTGCGTCCGAACGTGTCGTAGAGCACGATGTCGACGGGGTCGGGGATCTCGTCGCCCACGGTGATGGCCGCGCAGACGTTCACGCGAGACGTCAGGGGCGACAGCATCGCCTCGAGTCCGGCAACGATCAGGTCATAGTCGTTGGCAACGGCGACGCGCACGGGCCGGTCATGATCCATGGCGCCGCCCTACCCGAACGGCGCAGCTCGAACCCGGCGGGGCGCCCTCAAGCCGCTTTCGTCGAGCGGCTGGGGTGCGGAGCGGCGCCCAGGCCGGCCCGGCGAGCGCGCCGGAGG
>JACDCH010000481.1 GCA_013694495.1 Acidimicrobiia bacterium
CCCTGCGCGCCGCCGGCGTCGACGACGTCGTCTGCGTCGAGCCGGGGACCCGGCGCCAGGCCCTGGCGCGGGCGGTGGGCGCCACCTCGGTGGTCGACCCGGCCAACCTGGTGGTGCCCTCGATCGCCGAGCCCGGCCTCGTGGTCGACGGCGCCGTCGACGTCGCCATCGAGTGCTCCGGCCGGGCGCCGGCGATGGAAGCGGCCCTCGCCCAGCTGCACCGGGGCGGCACGCTCGTGCTCGTCGGGTCCGGGATCGACCCGCCCCGCTTCGACCCGAACCGCATCGTGCTCAACGAGGTGGTCGTGACCGGTGCGTTCACCTACGACGACGGCGGCTTCGAGGCGGCCCTCGAGCTCCTCGCGTCGGGCGGCCTGCCCGTTGACGCGCTGCTCGAACCGGACGACGTCCCCCTCGCCGGCACCCTCGCCGCGATGCAGGCGCTCGCCGAGGGGCGGCTCGCCGGCAAGGTCCTGGTGGACCCCCGCCGATGACGGGTCCGAGCTTCTCCCAGGCGCCCCGCCTCAACCACGTGGCCCTGTCGCTGCCCGCCGACGCGCTCGACGCCGAGGGCCGGACCGCGCTGTGCGCGTTCTACGGCGACGTGTTCGGCTTCGAGGAGTACGCCGAGCTCACGACCGACCGCCGGCAGCTCGTCCTCCGAGCCCACACGCACGAGCAGTTCGTGTTCCTCGTCGCCGAGGAGGCGCCGATGTCGGCGCCGCGCATGGACCACTTCGGCCTGTCGGTCGCCACGAAGGACGACTTCGACGAGGTGGCCCGGCGGGCGGCCGCCTGGGCCGAGCGCGAACCCGAGCACGTCGACTTCGTGGCCCCCACGTCCGAAGAGTTCCACGGCGCCCTGCGCCTGCACAGCTTCTACGTGCGCTACCGGCTCCCGATGACCGTCGAGACCCAGCACTTCGAGTGGCTCATGTGAACCTAGCGCTCAGGCGGGGTGCGACTCGGTCCAGCGGCGGAGGAGGCCGCGAGCGATCACGATGCGCTGGATCTCGTTGGTGCCCTCGCCGATGATCATGAGCGGGGCGTCGCGGAAGTAGCGCTCGACCGGGAACTCCGACGTGTAGCCGTAGCCGCCGTGGATGCGCATGGCCTCGGTGGCGAGCTCGAACGCCGTCTCGGAGCAGAACAGCTTGGCCATCCCGGCCTCGACGTCGGCCCGCTCGCCGGCCTCGAACTTCTCCGCCGCCGAGCGCACGAGGAGCCTCGATGCCTCGAGCTTCGTGGCCATGTCGGCCAGCTTGAACTGGATGGCCTGGTGCTGGTGGATGGGCACGCCGAACGTGTGCCGCTCGTGCGCGTACCGCATCGACGCGTCGTAGGCGGCCCGGGCCACACCAACCGCCCGGGCGGCGATGTTGATGCGGCCGAGCTCGAGTGAGCCGAGGATGTAGTGGAGGCCGTGGCCGAGCCCGGCCTCGCCGCCGAGGACGTTGGCCACCGGGACCCGGTGGTCGGTGTAGGTCATCTCGACGGTCTCGAGGCCCTTGTAGCCGAGCTTCGGGATGCGGCGGCTGGTGGCGATGCCCTCGAAGCTCGAGCCCGGCTCCTTCTCGACGATGAAGCAGGTGATGCCCTCGGGCGTCCGTGCCGCCAGGGCGACGAGGCCGGCCCGCTCGCCGTTCGTGACCCACATCTTGGTGCCGTTGAGCACGTACACGTCGCCGTCACGTACGGCCTTGCAGGTGATGGCCTGCGTGTCGCTGCCGGCGTCGGGCTCGGACAGGCTGAACGCGGCGCGGGGGTTGCCGGTAGCCATGCCGGGCAGCCACCGGGCCTTCTGGTCGTCGGTGCCGAAGCGCTCGATGAGGTTCGCCGCGATGGTGTGGGTGTTGAGCACGCCGGCCAGCGACATCCACCCGTAGGCCAGCTCCTCCATGAGCCGGGCGTAGGTGAGCGTGTCGAGCTCGAGGCCGCCGTGCTCCTCGGGGATGCGGGAGCCGAACAGCCCGAACGCCTTCATCTGCTCGACGAACGGCTCCGGGTACTCGTCGGCGTGCTCGAAGTCGCTCGCCTTCGGGATGACGACGTCGGCCACCCACTTGCGGACGGTGGCGACGAGCTCGTCGGCCAGGGCTGTATCGGTCGTGGCCATGGTCGCTGAACCTACGCGTCCGCCCCCGGACCCACGGCAACGGGCCCCGGGGCGGAGCTCGCCTCAGGACCTGCGGATGGATTGGCGTCGACGATCATGGGGCCGCAGTTCCTTCCTGCGTCTCGATTCGATTCCCGGGCCCGGCGAGGGGGCTTCGCCGGTGCGGTCCGGACCCCTTCATCTCGAGAGCGGGAGCACGAGCAGGTGGTCGGCGCTCACGAAGCCGGACCGCCGGTAGAACGGGAGGGACCGGGGTCGGGGGTTGAGGAGGAGCTGGTGGAACCCCCGCTGCCTGGCCTCGGCCACGACCGCGTCGAGGAGGGCGCGACCGACGCCGCGGTCGCGACAGCCCGGACGCACGTACAGGTGGTGCACGTACCCCCACGCCGAGTCCGGCTCGCCGGGTTGGGGCATCCGCGCCATCGTCACGACGCTCGCCATGCCGACGCCCTCGCCGTCGAGCTCGGCGATCCAGTGCGTCCGGCGGAGGGCCTCCGCCGCCCAGAACGCGTCGAACCGCCCGCCGTAGCCCGGGTCGTCGACGACTGCACCGGCGTCCTCCTCGGTCCAGGCCCGGCGCAGGTCGGCGAGGACGGCGACGTCGTCGTCGCCCGCCGGTCGGCAGCGCACGTCGTGCCGGCCCGGTGCGGTCACCCGGCGTCGATCCGGAAGATGCCGCCCTCGAGCGACAGGGCGTAGAGCTCGCCGCCGAGGTCCTCGGCGAAGCTCACCAGCTGGGGCACGGGCAAGTCGAAGGGGCCGACCTCGGCGACGGTGCCGCCGTCGTCGACCGCCAGCACCCGGACCTGCCCGCCGCAGTAGTCGCCGAACACGTAGTGGCCGACAAGCGCCGGGATCGCCGTCCCCCTGTAGCGGTAGCCGCCCGTGATCGAGCAGTCGCCGTCGTCGTGGGAGAGCTCGAAGACCGGCACCACCGCGTCGAGGTCCCCCTGCCCCTCGAAGCGGTGCGTGCCCTCGAACCGATCCCAGCCGAAGTTCGCCCCCTCGAGGTCGGCGAAGGGGACGTGGTCGACCTCCTCCCACATGTTCTGGCCGACGTCGGCCAGCCAGAGGTCGCCGTTCTCCCGGTCGAACGAGAAGCGCCATGGGTTGCGCAGCCCGATGGCGTGCGTCGTGACGTCGCCCGAGTCGGCGTCGACCCGCAGGAGCTTGCCCAGCTGCACGTCGGGGTTCTGGGCGTTGCCCTGCGGGTCGTCGGCGCTGCCGCCGTCGCCCACGCCGAAGTAGAGGGCGTCGTCGGGGCCGCGCACGACGTTGCCGCCGTTGTGGTTGGCGAAGTCGCGGTGCTCGACGTCGGCGAGCGTGCGGCGGCTGCCCTCGTCGACGCCGCCGTCCGCTCCCACGGCCCACTCGTCCAGCCGCACGTCGCCGTTGGCCTCGGTGAAGCCGAGGTAGAGCCGGTCGCCGGCCGCGGAGAACTCCAGGCCGAGCAGGCCCCGCTCGCCTTCGATCTCGCCGACGTCGCCGGAGATGTCGAGCACCTCGTCGTCGTCGAGGAGCCGCACGCTTCCGGACCGCTCGGCGACCCACAGCTCGTCGGTGCCCGGCCGTTGGCGCAGCGCCGAGGGCGCGTCGACCGTAGCGACCTCCGTCAGGCGCAACGCGAGCGGCTCCTGGGCCGCCGGGCCCGCCGTCGTGGGGGCGGTGGCGGTGCCGCCGGTGGCGGGCGCGTCGGTGGCCGCGGTGGTCGTCGGGTCGGCATCGGCCGTCGTCGGCGCGGTGGTGGGCTCGTCGTCCCCGCAGCCGGCGAGGACGACGCCGAGGGCGGCGAGGGTGGCCACAGCGGAGCGGGCGCGCATGGCCGAACGGTAGGAGACGGCTCAGGACCTGCGGACATCGGCGAGCGAGCCTGGGGGCGGAGCCCCCAGGCATCGGCCGCAGGGCGACGAAGTCGGCCGAGGACCGCAACGACCGAGCGCAGCGAGGGCCACAACACTCGCCGGAACGGAGCGAAGCGAGTGACGGCGAA
>JACDCH010000501.1 GCA_013694495.1 Acidimicrobiia bacterium
CTACGAGGCCGTCGCCGCCGCGGCCGGCGCCACCCCGCTGCTCGCCTACCACTACCCGGCGGTCTCCCCGCCCGGTATCGCCGTCGCTGCCCTGGCCGACCTCCCGGTGGTGGGGTGCAAGGACTCCACGGGCGACCCCGACCGCCTGCTTCACACCCTGGCGGTGTGGGACGGCAACGTCTACGTCGGCTCCCACGCCCTCATCTCGATGGCTGCCGCGGTCGGCCTGCCGGGTTGCATCCTCGCCCTGGCCAACGCCGAACCCGAGCGCTGCGTCCGGGCCTTTGTCGGCGACGGCAGCGCCCAGCGCGAGCTGGCCGGCGCGGCGACGGCGCTGCGCACGGGCGGGTTCCCCCACGGCATCAAGGCCCTGACCGCGGCCCGCTGGGGCACGGCGACCACGACCCGGCTGGGCTGAGATGAAGGGTTCCCGACCGCGCCGGGCGAAGCCCCCGCGCGGGAACCCGGAATCGAATGGAGACACAGGAAGGACCTGCGCCCGGAATCGCGGCTGCCCGCGACGTCCGCAGGTCCTGACCCCGCCGGAGCGGCCACGTAGGGTCCTCCGGATGCTGGATCGCGACACCCTCCTCGGTTCGTTCTGGCGCGACGGCCTGGGTCTGGCCGCCGCCGCCGAGCGGGCCGGCCTCGACGCGCCGGTGGCGTCGTGCCCGGAGTGGTCGGTGGCGGACCTCGTCTGGCACACCGGCGAGGTGCAGCAGTTCTGGTCGTCGGTCATCACCAACCGCTGGGAGGACCCGTCGGCGTACGAGGAGCCGGACCGCCCCGCCGCCGCCGACCTCGTCGCCTGGTACTCGCGCCTTGTCGACACCACCCTCGAGGTGCTCCGATCCACCGATCCGGACACCACCGTGTGGTCGTGGGCGCCGCGGGGTGGCACCGCCGGCTGGGTGACACGGCGCATGGCCCAGGAGGTCGCCGTGCACCGGTGGGACGCCGAGGTCGCCGCGGGCGACCCCCCGCCCATCGAGGCCGAGGTGGCGTCCGACGGCATCGACGAGTTCTTCGAGCACTTCACCGACAGTCCGGCCGAGGGCGCCGCGCCGCTCGACGGCAGCGTGCACCTCCACTGCACCGACGTCGACGGCGAGTGGGTGGTCACCGAGCCCGATCCGGCCGGCCGGCTCCACGCCGAGCGGGTCCACGCCAAGGGCGACGCCGCCATCCGCGGGCCGGCCTCGGACCTGCTGCTCGCCCTCTGGCGGCGACGCCCGCTCGACCTGCCGTCGATCGAGGTCATCGGCGACGGCGCCCTCGCCGAGCGCCTCGTGGCCCGAACGGACCTGTCGTGAGCGTCGAGGAGCTCCCGCCGCTCGTTCCCCGCGAGGTCCTGTTCGGCAACCCCGAACGGGTGTCGCCCGAGGTGTCGCCCGACGGCCGGATGCTGGCCTGGCTGGCCCCGCTCGACGGCGTGATGAACATCTGGGTCCGCACCATCGGCGCCGACGACGACCGGGCCGTCACGGACGACACGGACCGCGGGGTGCAGGGCTTCTTCTGGGCCCCGGACGGGCGCCGGATCCTCTTCCTGCGAGACGCCGCCGGCGACGAGAACTGGCGCATCAACGACGTCCACCTCGAGAGCGGCGCCCAGCGCGACCTGACCCCGTTCGACGACGTGCAGGCCCGCATCGAACACGTCGACAAGAAGTTCCCGACGACGATCCTCGTGGGGCTCAACCGCGACGACCCGCAGCTGCACGACGTCTACCGCCTCGATCTCGAGAGCGGCGAGCTCACCAAGATCGTCGAGAACCCGGGCTTCGCCGGCTTCGTCACCGACGAGCAGCAGCAGGTCCGGGGGGCCGCCGCCCCGCAGCCCGACGGCGGCATCGCCATCCTCGTGCGCGACGACACCGACTCGGACTGGCGCCCCGTGGTGGAGGTCGGCCAGACCGACAGCCTCACCACCGCACCGGTCGCCTTCTCCGCCGATGGCCGCCGGCTGCTCATCATCTCCTCGGAGGACGCCAACGCCGCCCGGCTCGCGTGGCTCGACCTCTCGACGGGGGCGCGCACGGTGGTGGCGGAGGACCCGCAGTACGACGTCGGCGGCGTGCGCGTCCACCCCGACACGATCGAGGTCGAGTTCGTCACGTTCGTCAAGGACCGGGTCGAGCACGTCGTCCTCGACCCCGCCGTCGCACCCGACGTCGAGGGGATCACGGCCCTCGACGACGGCGACTGGGCGCTCCAGGGCGCCGACCACGCCGACCGCACGTGGCTCGTCTCGTTCACGCTCGACGACGGGCCGGTCCGCTACTGGTCGTGGGACCGCGACGCACGCGAGGGCACGTTCCTGTTCGAGCACCGGCCCGCGCTCTCGCAGTACGTGCTGGCCAAGGTCGAGCCGTTCGCCTTCGCGGCCCGCGACGGCTTGGAGGTCCACGGCTACCTCACCTTTCCGCCCGGGATGCCGCGCCACGACCTGCCGACCGTTCTGGTCGTCCACGGCGGCCCGTGGGCCCGCGACACGTGGGGCTTCGCCCCCGAGGCCCAGTGGCTCGCCAACCGCGGCTACCTCGTGATCCAGGTCAACTACCGAGGATCGACGGGCTTCGGCAAGGCCTTCCTCAACGCCGGCGACAAGGCGTGGGGCGCGGCGATGCACGACGACCTCCTCGACGGGCTGGCCTGGGCGGTCGAGCAGGGCCACGTCGACCCCGCCCGGGTCGCCATCTACGGCGGGTCCTACGGCGGCTACGCCGCCCTCGTGGGCGCCACGTTCACGCCGGACGTGTTCGCCTGTGCGATCGACGTCGTCGGGCCGTCGAACCTCAAGACCCTCATCGAGTCGATCCCCCCGTACTGGGCCCCGCTGGTGGCGCAGTTCCACACCCGGGTCGGCAACCCCGAGACCGAGGAGGCGTTCCTGTGGGAGCGCTCGCCGCTGTCCAAGGTCGACCAGATCCGCATCCCGATGCTCATCGCCCAGGGCGCCAACGACCCGCGCGTGAAGCAGGCGGAGTCCGAGCAGATCGTGGCCGCCATGGTTGCCAACGGCATCCCCCACGAGTACCTGCTCTTCGAGGACGAGGGGCACGGGTTCGTGAAGCCCGAGAACCGGCTGCGGTTCTACGCCGCCGCCGAGCGCTTCCTGGCCGAGCACCTCGGCGGCCGCGCCGAGTGACAGGCGCCGGCGCCCCCGCCGCGTCGAGGGCGCTCCGCAGCCAGGGCCGCCGGACGGTGCGCCGCCTGCTCGAGGCCGGCGTCGAGGTGCTGGCCGCCAAGGGCTACCACGCCGCCCGCGTCGACGACGTCGTGCGGGCGGCGTCGACCTCGCACGGCACCTTCTACCGCTACTTCGCCAACAAGGACGACCTGTTCCGGGCGCTGCTGGTCGAGGTCGGCGAGGCCATGGGCGAGCACGCGGAGTCGCTCGGCCCGCTCACGGCCGACGACGCCGGGCGCGAGGAGCTGCGGCGCTGGCTCGTGGGCTTCGCCCGCCTCTACGACCGGTTCGCGCCGGTCGTGCGGGCCTGGGTGGAGGCCGAGATGGACACCGACCAGTTCGGGCGGGTCGGCGCCGACGTACTCGCCGGCTTCGCCGGGATACTGACCGAGCGGATCGAGGCCGCCGACGGCCCGGTGGACGACCCGGCCAGCGCGGCCATCGTGGTGGTGGCGATGATCGAACGGGCGAACTACTACGCCGCCGTCGGCCACCTGGCCATCGATCCCGAGCCCCTCGCCGACTCGCTGGCGGCGGCCGTCCACGCCGCGCTGTTCGGCATCTCCACGCCCCGCGTCAGCCACTGAGCCGCTCCTTCAGCAGCCGCTTCAGGACCTTGCCGTTCGGGTCACGCGGGAGCTCGCCGACCAGTTCCCAGCGGCGGGGCACCTTGTAGTCGGCCAAGTGCTCACGGGCGAAGGCGGCCAGCGCATCGACCGGCAGGCCGTCGCCCCGACGCTCGACGACGGCCACGAGCTGCTCGCCGTGGCGCTCGTCGGGGACGCCGACCACCGCGCAGTCGACCACGGCCGGGTGGGCGAAGAGGACCTCCTCGATCTCCCGCGGGTACACGTTCACGCCGTCGACCAGGACCATGTCGCTCACCCGGTCGGTGATGAACAGGTAGCCGTCGTCGTCGAGGTGGCCGACGTCGCCGACGGTGAACGCGCCGTCGCGCCATGCGGCATCGGTCTTGGCCTCGTCGCGGTGGTAGTGGAACGTGGCCCCGCCCCCCGGTGGCGCGATGTGGATCACCCCGTCGCCGCCGGCGGCGACGGCTGCGCCCTCGGCGTCGAGGATGCGGATCTCGGTCCCCGGCCACGGGCGGCCGACGGTGCCCGGCCGGGCCCGCCACTCGTCGGGCGACGCCCGGGTGGCGCCGCCTTCGCTGGCACCGTAGAGCTCCCACACCTCGCAGCCGAGCGGCCCGAGCCAGTCGAGGATCCGCTCCTTCACGACGACCGGGCACGGGGCGCCGGCGTGGATCACGAGCCGCAGCGACGACAGGTCGTGGCGGGCCCGCTCGGCTTCGGGCAGCTCGAGCAGGCGCACGAAGTGGGCGGGCGTGAGGAACGACGTGGTGACCCGGTGGCGGTCGATGGCCGCCAGGGCGCCCTTCGGGTCCCACGCCGGCAGGACGGCGGTGGCGCCGCCGGTGAAGAGGGTGTTGAGGGCGTAGCCGAGGGGCCCGGCGTGGTAGGCGGGGCCGGCCAGCAGGTGCACGTCGGTGGGGCCGAACCCCCACAGGTGCGCGAGGCCCAGCTGCGCGGCGTGCATGCGGTTGGGGTCGAGGCCGCTGTGGACCACGCCCTTGGGCCGTCCCGTCGTGCCCGACGTGTAGAAGAGGAAGCTCGGCGTCGACCACCCGGGCCGGTCAGCGGGCTCGTGGCCGGCGATGGCGTCCTCGTACTCGCTCCCCGCCCAGAGGACAGCAGTGCCGGGGGTGTCGGCCACCGCCGCGTCGACGTGCTCCCGCAACGAGGGGTGGGCCACCACGACCCGGGCGCCCGAGTCGGCCAGGATCCAGGCGAGCTCGTCGCGCTTGAGGTGCCAGTTGACCGGCAGGAAGCTGGCCTCGGCCCGGCTCGCGGCGGCCGCCACCTCGAGGAACTCGATGCAGTTCGGCAGCATCACGGCCACGGCGCGCGAGCCGGTGTCGGCCACCGGGTCGAGGCCTTTCGAGTCGAGGGCGGCGGCCAGCCGGCCGGCGCGGTCGGTCAGATCCCCGTACGTGCGGGTCGTGCCGGTGGCGGCGTCGATCAGCGCCGGCCGCTCCGGGTCCTGCTCGAACATCCCGTCGCTCGCAGGGGCGTCGCTCACCCCGGGATCCTGACACGTGTGTCAGCTACGGTGACGCCGTGCGGCAGGCGTGGACGGGGGCTTCGTGACCACTGGCACCATGCAGGCGGCGGTGCTGCAGGGCGCCGGCCGCCTGGCCGTCGAGACGGTGCCCGTGCCCGAGCTCGGGCCCGGCGACGTGCTGGTGGCGGTCGACCACTGCGGCGTGTGCGGCACCGACCTCCACCTCGTGCTCGACGGCTGGGGCCAGCCGGGAACGATCCCCGGTCACGAGTGGACCGGCGTGGTGGCCGCGGTCGGCCCCGACGTCGAGCAGTGGCAGGCCGGCGACGCCGTGGTCGGCGGCCCACCCCGGCGC
>JACDCH010000516.1 GCA_013694495.1 Acidimicrobiia bacterium
GGGGCCGGCGCCGTACGGGGTGCCGTGGACGAGGTCACGCGCGCCGAAGATCTCCTCGGCCCGGGTGCCGCGCCGACCGAGGTCGACGAGGCGCTCCACCTCGGAGCCGTCGATGGTCTCGTGCTCCAGGAGCGAGCGGGCGACGAGGTTGAGGCCGTTGCGGTGCGTCTCGAGCAGCGAGCGGCACTTCTCCTCCTGCTCGCGCAGGATCCGCTCGACCTCCTCGTCGATCACGCGGGCCGTGTCGTCGGAGTAGTCGCGGCTGTGCATGAGGTCGTCGCCGAGGAACACGGCGCCCTGCGAGCCCCAGGCCATCGGACCGATCCGGTTCGACATGCCCCACTCACGCACCATCTTGCGGGCCAGCTCCGTGGAGGTGACGAGGTCGTTCGACCCGCCCGTGGAGGTGACGTCGAAGACGATGTCCTCTGCGATGCGGCCGCCCATGGCGATGCAGAGCCGGTCCTCGAGGTAGTTCTGGTCGTAGCTGTGGCGATCCTCGGCCGGCAGCTGCTGCGTGACGCCAAGGGCCATGCCCATCGGCAGGATCGTCACCTTGTGCAGCGGGTCGGCGTGCGGGAGCACGGCAGCGAGCACGGCGTGGCCGGCCTCGTGGTAGGCGGTGAGCTCCTTCTCGCGGTCCGAGAGCGCCATCGAGTCGCGGCGGGCGCCCATCATCACGCGGTCGCGGGCCTGCTCGAAGTGCCGGGAGTGGACCTCGTCGGCGCCCTCCCGAACGGCGAAGAGCGCGGCCTCGTTGATGAGGTTCGACAGGTCGGCGCCGGACATGCCGGGCGTACCCCGGGCCACGAGGGCGAGGTCGACATCGGGCGCGATGCGCTTGTGCTTGCTGTGCACCCGGAGGATCGCCAGGCGCTCCTCGAGCTCAGGCAGCGGCACGACGACCTGGCGGTCGAAGCGTCCGGGGCGGAGCAGGGCCGGGTCGAGGATGTCGGGCCGGTTCGTGGCCGCCATCATCACGATGCCCTCGGTGGCCTCGAAGCCGTCCATCTCCGAGAGCATCTGGTTGAGCGTCTGCTCCCGCTCGTCGTGCCCGCCACCGAGGCCGGCCCCGCGCTTGCGGCCGATGGAGTCGATCTCGTCGACGAAGATGATCGCCTTGCCCATCTTGCGGGCGGTCTGGAAGAGGTCGCGGACCCGGCTGGCGCCGACGCCGACGAACATCTCCATGAAGTCCGAGCCCGACACCGACAGGAACGGCACGCCGGCCTCGCCGGCGACGGCTCGGGCGATGAGGGTCTTGCCGGTGCCCGGGGGGCCGACCAGCAGCACGCCCTTCGGGATGCGGGCGCCGATCTCGCCGAAGCGCTCCGGCATCTTGAGGAAGTCGACGACCTCGCGGATCTCCTGCTTCACGCCCTCGTAGCCGGCGACGTCGGCGAACGTGGTGCCGGGGCGCTCCGACGAGTACGTCTTGGCCCGGCTGCGGCCGATGGACATGATGCCGCCCATCTGGCTCTGGGCCCGCCGCTGCATCCATACGAAGAACCCGATGATCAGCGCCAGGGGCAGCACGAACGAGAGGAGGACCCCGGGGATCCACGACTGCGTCGGCGTGACGAACTCGACCTTGGGGATCTGGTCGAAGAGCACTCGGTCGGCGTCGCTCAGGGGGATCGGGCCGTCGACGGTGAACGCCTCGGGCTCGGCGTTGGAGCCCTCGGCGGCGCTGAACTCACCGGTGATCTGGCCGTTCGTGTTGTCGTAGGTGATCTCGGCGACGTCGCCGGCCTCGACGCGGGCCACGAAGTCCTGGTAGTTCACCGGTTCGCCCGTCTCCGAGCCGACCATCGCGGAGGTCAGCAGGGCGAGGACGAGGACGCCGACGAGCACCCAGGCCGACCAGCGGGGGACCCCGCCGAACAGGCCTCGGCCCGCCGGTCGGCCATCACGGGGTGAGCCCGGCGTGGGAGGGGGGGTCTGGGGGCTCATGAGCCGCACATCCTACGGGCAGGGTGTCCGCCAGCGGGCCTCAGGCGGGGGTTAGCGTCTCGTCCCATGTCGCTGACCCGCCAGTGCGCCCGGCCCGGCTGCAGCCAGCCGGCGACCGCCACCCTCACGTACGACTACGCGGGTCAGGCCGCCTGGCTCGAGCGGTTGGTGGCCGAGAAGCACCCCATGACCCACGACCTGTGCGAGGCGCACGCCGACGGGATGTCGGTGCCGCAGGGCTGGCGCCTGGAGGACCGCAGGATCGTCGCCGACATCACGTCGTCGACGGCGCCGGCGGCCGAGCCGGCCGCGGCGAGCGCCCCCACGGGCGTGCTGTTCCGCTCGCAGCTCGCGAGCTAGCGGCCCTGGACCAGGTCGACCCGGGCCCGGCGCCCGGCCTCCGGGCCCGCCGTTGGGGCCTGGGCGACGTCGCCTTCGGCCTCGTGCCGTTCGTCCTCGTCGCGGCATCGCTCCTCGCCGGCGGGTCCGACAGCAGCGACGACGACGCCGTCATCACGGTCGGGGCGCTGGTCGCCAGCTCGATCTTCTTGTGGATCTTCCTCGTCGGCGTGCCGACCGTGGCCACCACCCGCAAGGGCAACGGCCTCGTCCGGGACCTCGGGCTCCGGTTCCGGCCCGTCGACGCGGGGGCCTTCGTGGTCGGCGCCGCCCTGCAGGCGGTGGTCGTACCGGCGCTCTACTGGCCGATCCTCGAGCTGTGGGACCGCAACAGCGACGACGTCTCCTCGGAGGCCCGCCGCCTCATCGACGGGGCGTCGGGCGCGGGCATCGCCGTGCTGGTGCTGGTGGTGTGCGTCGGCGCGCCCTTCGCCGAGGAGCTGTTCTACCGGGGCCTCGCCCTGCGGGCGACGGAGAAGCGGTTCGGCACGGGCGTGGCGGTGGTCGCGACCACGGTGCTCTTCGGCGTCGCCCACTTCCAGGGCCTCCAGCTCCCGGCGCTGCTCCTCTTCGGGGCGGTGGCGACCGTGCTGACCGTACGGACGGGGCGGCTCGGCCCGGCGATGCTCTGCCACGCCGGCTTCAACGCGTGGTCGCTCTTCCAGCTGCTGGTGATCGACCCGAGCTGACGGCGGCGGGCGCGCCGGCGCGCTCAAGTCTGCGGCGGCGCGACCGATGGGTCCCGATGTCCGTCCCCTGCCGGAGTTGCGGCCGCACCCTCGTGTGCGTCGACATCAAGACCGACGGCAGGACCGTGACCATGCGGTCCTGCACCCGTTGCGACCGCCGCGAGTGGCTGCTCGACGGCGAGCCCACCGACCCCATCGAGGCGTTCGCCAACCAGTAGTCGACGGCCCGCCCGCACCGGGGTGGGGGCGACTCCGGCTCGAAGGGGTCGGCGTGGCACGATTCCCGGGCCGTGCCCGACCGCCCCCACGACCCCGACG
>JACDCH010000534.1 GCA_013694495.1 Acidimicrobiia bacterium
CGTCGTGCCCGTGCTCCCCGAGCGGTCGATCGCCGTCGTGCTCGGCACCCGGCCCGAAGCGGTGAAGCTCGTCGAGGTGGTCGAGCGCCTGGGGGCGGCCGCCTGGGTGCTGCACACTTGCCAGCACACGACCGCGGGGTCGGCCGCGGTGGGTGGCGGCGGTGGGGCGCCGATGGGCGTGCGATGGTGTGGGCCGTGCTCGTGCGTTCCGACCGGCGCCACCGGTTCCCGGTCGAACCCGACGTGCTGTGGGCCGCCATGGCCCGGGTGGACCGGTACCCGGAGTGGTGGCCCTGGCTGCGCCGGTTCGAGGGCCGTCACCTCGCGGTGGGCGACGTGTGGACGTGCACCGTCCAGCCACCGCTGCCGTGGACCCTGCGCTTCCAAATCGAGATCGACGAGGTCGTGCCGGCCACGCTCGTCACCGCCGTGGTGTCCGGCGACGTCCGCGGCACCGCCCGCGTGGAGCTCGCCGCCCTCGAGCGGGCCGACGGCCACCCCGCGTCGTGCGAGGCCCGCCTCGTGTCCGAGCTGGCCCCGGGCAACTCGGTGCTGCGGAGCGTCGCCCGCCTGGCCCGGCCGCTCGTGCGCTTCGGCCACGACTGGGTGCTCGACACGGGCGCCCGGCAATTCCGCGACGGGGCGCTGCGGACGAGGGAGGACTAGTGGTCCCGCTCGCAAGTCATGCCGGGTATTCAACGGCCCTGAA
Source organism: Acidimicrobiia bacterium (assembly GCA_013694495.1). Taxonomy (GTDB): domain Bacteria; phylum Actinomycetota; class Acidimicrobiia; order Acidimicrobiales; family JACDCH01; genus JACDCH01. The sequence goes on from JACDCH010000534.1 coordinate 710, forward strand.
CGCCGCTCGCTGCGTCCTCGGCCTTGACTGGGCGGGTCCCGAGCCTGCTGCCTGTGTCCTTGCGAGCGACGCCCAGTGCTCGCCGAATACATCGACGAACCCACGAGCGGGACCACTAGGGCAGGCCGAACGTCCCGCTGGCCACGATCGCCTTGCTCAGCGGCCGGACCAGGCGGCGCAACTCGTCGCAGCCGTCTTCGCCGATCGTCGCCCACGGGGCGACGGCGAGGGCGTCGGTGCGGGCCTCGATCACGTCGCGTCGGGCCCGGCCGGCGTCGGTGAACGTGCCGTCGACATCGACCAGCCCACGGCTCGCCAGGCCCTCCACGGCGGCCGACCAGTCCTCGTCGGACCAGCCCCGCGAGCCCTGGAGCGCGGCGCGGGGGACCTCGCCGCTGGCCGCGTGCAGCACGAGGGCCTCGCACCCGCCGATCCCGGCCTCGACCAGGCAGGCGATGTGCCCGTCGCCCCGGTGCTCGCGCAGCACGCTGATGGCGTGCCAGAGCGCGAGGTGCGCCTGCTCGGGCGACGGCAGCTCTGCGTGAGCGGCGTGGAGCGGCCGGCCGTCGGGCGAGCAGGCCTCGGCCGCGATGCGGGCCAGCACCGCCGCCCGCTCGACGTCGCCCGAGGTGAGGACCTCGTCGCCCAGGGCGCGGCTCAGGGCGCCGTCGATGCCCTCGAGGCGGGCGATGAGCCACTGCGTCGGCGAGGCCAGCTCCCAGGCCGACGGGATGGCCCGCCGGACGAGCCGGGGATCGAAGTTGAAGAAGGTGGCCTCGACCACGCCCGCCGGGACCGCCCCCATCGGCGCCGCCCGGGAGGCGAAGTACCCGTCCTGGCCCCGGCTGCCGAGCGCGGCGTAGCGGGCCGCGGCCTCCGGGGCGAAGTAGACGAGCCCGTGGTAGGGCTCGAGCGTCCGCCAGGTCTTGCGTGCGATCACCGGATCCATCGGCGCCGCACCATAGGAGCCGGCCGGGCAGGATGAGTCGGGTCCCGGGAACGGCGGCGACGACGACGAACGACGAGGAGCGAGCGATGGGCGTACGACGGGTGGTCACCGGCCACGACGAGCAGGGCCGGGCGGTGTTCGTGAGCGACGCCGACGTCGACGGGTTCCGCCCGAGCATCAACCCAGCCAGCGAGTTCCAGCGGCTGTGGGGCGGCGACGAGACGCCGCGGTTCCCCGACGACGGCGTTCTGCCCGCCCACCGCACCTACTTCCCGCCCGTCGGCGGCTTCCGCTTCGGGACGTTCACGCTGCCGCCCGCCGACCGGGGCCTCCCGGCCGGCGTCGACCTCGCCGCCGGCCTCGCCGAGTTCGAGGAGAAGCTGCCGGGGCTCAGCGGGTTCATGGAGCCCGACGAGCCGGGCATGCACGCCACGCCGACCATCGACTTCGAGGTCGTGATCAGCGGCGAGGTGGTGCTCGAGCTCGACGACGGCGCCGAGGTGCAGCTGCGCCCGGGCGACACGGTGGTCCAGAACGGGACCCGCCACCGCTGGCACAACCGGGGCGCCGAGCCGGCCACGCTGGCCGTCTTCGTGGTCGGCGCCCACCACGACCGGGTCGCCCCGGTCGGCGACGTGACGCCGTGACGCCCCGGTCCGAGCGCCACGTCCCGCTCCCGGCCGAGGCGGCCGACGTGTGGGCCGCCTTCCCCGACTGGGACCGCACCTACTTCCCGAACCTCGTGGGCCTCGTCGTCGAGGAGATCCGCACCGACTACTGCCGCATGCGCCTGCCCTACCGGCCCGAGCTCGAGCAGCCGGCCGGGGTCGTGCACGGCGGCGCCATCGCCACGCTCATCGACACCGTCGTGGTGCCGCCGGTGGGGGCGGCGTACAAGCGGGGCTGGCTCTACATGACCGTCAACATGAACATCTCGTACCTGGGCGCGGTCGTCGGCGAGGACGCCATCGCCGAGGGGTGGGTCGAGCAGCGGGGCCGCTCGCTCGTGTTCTGCGCGGCCGAGGTCACGACGGCCAGCGGCAAGCGGGCGGCGACGGGCACGCTCACGTACAAGGTCAGCCCGCCCCGCGAGTAACGGGGCGCGATGCTGCGGCGGTGGCCGCCGAGGGTGCAGCACCGTCGTTCGACATCGGCACGAAGGTCGCCCTTCGCGTCGCGCCCTCGCCGCTCCACGGCCTCGGGGTGTTCGCCGACCAAGCGGTGACGCCGGGCCACGTCATCGAGATCTGCCCGACGATCTTCGTGCCCGACGCCGAGGAGGAGCACCTCGAGCGGACCATCCTCCGCGAGTACGCCTACCCCTGGCCGGGCGGGCGGGTGATGGTCCTCGGCTACGGCTCGATCTACAACCACTCCGTCGCCGCCAACAGCCACTACACCGCCATCCCGGAGCCGGCCTACGGGGTCGGCGTCCACGTCGTCAGCGCGGCCCGGGCGATCGAGCCGGGCGAGGAGATCACCGTCAACTACACCGGCGTGATCGGCGTCCAGGCCGCCCTCTGGTTCGACGACCGGTCGCGCCCCGCGGGCTGAGCGCGACGGCGCGCGGCCTGACCGATCGGCCGCCCGATGGGGCAGGCGGGCGGGCCGCGGACACGACATGATCCGCCGATGGCCCGCCTCGTTCCCCACACCGCACCCGTGCTCGCCTGGGGCAGCGCCGGCGACTGGGTCGGCTACCTCCAGGAGCTGCTGACCGCCGCCCAGCACGACCCGAACGGAATCGACGAGGCGTTCGGCCCCGACACCCACGCCGCGGTCGAGGGCTTCCAGGGCGCGCACGGCTGCACCGTCGACGGCATCGTCGGCCCGCAGACGTGGACCGCGCTGCAGCCCACCGCCGACGCCCACCACCGCGAGCCCCCCGCCACCGGTGGCGGCAGCGGTCTCGGCACCCCCCGGGCGGCGGGCACACCGCCGGCGGCGGCAGCCACGGCGGGCCCGATGTCCGGAGCACGGTGTCGGTGTCGCCGCAGTGCGACGCGGTCGGGCTCCCGCACCACGTGTAGGTCACCAACTCGACCAACGGCATGGTCAAGGTGTCGCAGGTGCTGCTGCGCGTCGGCGGCGGCCACGGCCTCCTCGAGCAGTACACCGACGACACCGAGCACGAGGTCGAGCCGGGGGCGTCGAGCTCCTACACGGTGGACAGCGTCGGCAACGTGACCTGAGGGGCGTCGAGGTCGACGACCTCGCTGTCGTCGTCGACCTCGACC